>JAIRMH010000303.1 GCA_031258835.1 Tannerella sp. | reverse complement strand
ATACCGTCAATATTTGGAGTTTTGATTTTCGACTTCTCATTAAGAAAAGAGACGTCTCCATATCCCATATCATCGGCTAATATGAATATGATATTCGGGTTTTTCGTTGTTTTCGTTTCACATCCAGTCAGAATAGAGAGGCTGCCAACCGATAAAAAAAGATGCTGTTTCGTTGTCATCATATTTTTAAAATTTTTGTCATTTATTATAAGGATTCACGCTTTTCCGCAACGTATATACGTTCGTGTAATAATTCTATTTGTTCAGGTATAATGCGATCGGTCGCATATATTCATTTCCGTGATATTCTTTACCTTTCAATGTAATCAGATGCTCTCCTTTCTCTAATTTTATTTCTCCGGCATAAAGGTTTTTCGTTCCCTGCCGTTCGGTAAAAGGAGTATACGATATTTCGGATTTTTTTCCGTCGACCTCTATGCTAACAATTCCCCGGTCTTCTTCGGAGACCGTATTATACAGGATATACAGCTTATAATCAACCGGGTCATTCAGTCTGAATTTCCATTGAAGAGACTGGTCGTTACGTTTCCAGTTGCGCACATAGTTCCGATTCGGTTTCCCGTCGCCAAAGGCCAAATCTTTCCCGTTTAAAATTGCATCAAAAGCAAGCAGCGTATTGTCTCTCGCCGGATCAAGTAACGGTACGGGATAACTTTCTTTCACGTTTTTCAACGTCAGTGCAATGACCGTATTCATTGTATCGGGAGCATCGCCGTTAAGTTTCAGTATGACATCTTTGTCACTGATTCTCGAATATTCAATAGCCTCCTTCTTTTTATCGGACACGATCCAAGATTCTGCAATATCAGAAGCGAGTCCTCCGACGACAAGTTCATTGTTTTTCGGCCAATCATACACATGCAGATAAATGACGTCCTCTTTCCGCGTAGTAACGCCCCATGTCTGAACGGGCAAGTCTGTCGCGGCATTTCCGTATATCGATTCTCCGTATACCTCCAACCAGCGGCCTATTCCGTTGAATATCCGAAGGTCGTTATCATCCCATTTACCATTCCCCATCGGTCCGACATTCATTAATATATTCCCGCCTTTTGATACGGCTGTGGCAAGTAACCGAACAAAATGCCCGACCGGTTTATGCGAATAGTCATGCCGGCTGTATCCGTACGATTCATTTGTTGTAGGAATCGATTCCCAATACCCTTCTACAGGATAAAAATAAGCCGCTCTGTCGCCGGTGTTTTTATAATCACCGAAATTATTGCTGCCAAATCGCGCCAACCGCCCATTCACAACGATATCCGCGCTTACCTCCCGAATCGCTTTTAAGATACGGATATTTTCGTAAAGCGGTAATTTATGTGGAGTATCAAACCATAATATATCGGGTTGATATTTATGTATCAGTTCAAGTATCTGGGGAATGGATTTTTCATTCACATATTTTTCGACATGAGGGAGAAACTGCGGACAGGAAAGCCACCATGAGCTTCCGCATAGAAGTTGATCGCCTCCAGGATTCCGGTATTCCCAATCATTACCGGGAGCATCCGGATGTTCCCAGTCAAAAGCGTGCGAATAATAAAAGCCAAATTTAATGCCCTGTTTTTTAGCCGCATCCGCCAATTCTTTCATCGGGTCTCTGTTGAATTTTGTCAACCTCATGTCGTAAGGATAAGCGTCAGAGAAAAACATCGCAAAACCATCGTGATGTTTTGCCGTAACGATAAAATAGCGCATTCCGGCCTTTTTTGCACAACGTATCCATTCGTCGGCGTCAAATTCATTTGGGTTAAATGTTTCCACCAATGTCTTCCGGTATTCATCTAAAGGTATTTTCTCTTTGCGCATCAAATGTTCGGAATATCCTGCAACCTGTTTTCCTTTCCATTCGCCCCCTGGGGCCGAATATACGCCCCAATGAACAAAACATCCGAATTTCGCATCGTTATACCACGACATTCTTTCCTCCGACGTATCGTTTGCTTTTTCCCACCATCCCGTCAAAGCCTCCTGCAGAGCTAAACTGTCTTGCTTCAAATCAAGTTTTCCGAGTTCCATTCCCTGTTCGTCTTTCCTGTCGGGAACCTGCGCAAAATGCGCGACCGAATATAGAACAAGCGCCAAAATCAATAAATTCCTCTTAATCTTAATCATTGCGTTTTATTTATATTGTGTATTATTTCTTTCTAATACGAAGGTCGTCTTTATAATCAAAATATGTTTATTTTATTACAACAAGTTCTAATTCTTTTTGGTTTCTGGAAACGGTGATATTCACTTTGCTTCGCGCCTTGATTAAAGCCTCCTTCATTTCCCTGACATTTTTTACGGGAGTATGATTTATTTGCAGAATTACATCGTTTGGTAGAAGTACTCCTTTAGCCGGACTGTCATCCGTCACATCGACGATCCATACCCCCGAAGCATCGCTTATTCCGGCGGCAGACCGTTCTCCCAGAGTGGTAATATTTTTTATTTTCATCCCCAACGCCTCCCGTATGTCTTCATGGTCATCATCTAATCGGATTAATTCCGGAATGGGTACAGAGCAGGCTATCCTTTTCAGTTCCGGCGAAACCACCCCAAAGTTGTCCATATCGAAATTTTTAAATCCAACGGAAAAAGCGACGGAGCCATCTTTTACGCCAAAGTCGCCATGAACAGGGTTAACATAATGTACATCGCCACATACGGAATGTTCATCGGTACCGTTTCCTTGCGCCTCGCTCAGCGCAAGTTTATCGGGAAACACGTTATAATCAACCTCTTTACCCCAATCGTTTATCCTGATCGGGTAATAGCCAGTAGATACGATATTACGGGCAAAGACGTCTCCGCTATTGGGAAACCACACGTGCGGATGAAATGAATTATTGATTATTATGTTATTTTCGACGATACGGCGAAAACCTTCTCTAAGTTTCAATCCGCCATTCAAGCACACATTATTATATATGTGGTAATTGCTCGAACCGTCGTCGAGGTCAATATCCCATCCATGGTCGCAACGGAAACGATTATTGCGAATGATCGTTGTTTTAATGGCGTCCAACAATATCAGTTCCGGATATTGCCGGGTTATTTCCGTCATGGCTGCATAATCAGGATGCCAGTAACGATCGCGCCCCCAAGAGTTGAATGAGCCATGATCGCCCGTTTCCAATACGGTATTAAACACCTCATTGTATTCGAGGAGATGGCCGCCCCATGTACCATCGCCGATATTGATCCCTGCACGCGGAACGTCATAAATTGTATTATGACTTACCATAATATCCTGCGACATGGATATATGCACGCCCGCAACCTGTTTTTCCACACGCCCCAATCCATACATTAAATTATCGTATACCAGACATTCCGCAGGGTAGTTATCTGTTTTCGGACCGGCCGTCCTATCCAGTTCGTCGACGGGAATAAATTCGTGATATTCAAAAGTCGGCGACCGAACGGCGTCGGGATCGCCAACAAAACATATTCCGTTAGCACCGGCATAAGCAATGTGACAACCGGAGACTTCGTTACGTCGGTTATATCTACTGAAAAAGACGGCATTACCTCCCACCGTATCAAAAAAACACTTTTTGACATGACAATCCCGGGCGCCTTCCATAAACACCGCTCCACCGCGATAAATAGCCCAATCGCTACGCAGCAGCTGTTCGCGTGTATCCATAAAAGTCCGCAATGTATGTGTCAGTTCCAGTCCTTCAATCCCAATATATTGTACCGGATTGGCGTCTTCACCCCGAAATTCAAATAAATGAGCAATCTGTGGAACTTCAATGATCGCATTTGCCAAATCCGTTCCTTTGTCAGGATAGAAATATAATATACTTTCGGCGCCATCATAAAACCATTCACCGGGAGCGTCTAATTCCTCAAAGATATTTTCCACGAAACGCCGTTCCTTATGCATCCCCATCCGACGATTATTTTGCCATCCTCCTTCCAGTTCCAATTCATTATTATCATTTTTCCCTTTAATGATCCAATGATACCCGCCCCATTCGTGGCGATGAGAAGCATGGACATAACCGCCTGCAAGATTATTCCGGTTTTGCATGCGGACGGGGTCGATAGCATCGGCGGCAACGCCGTTATAATAACGGGCATGGGGATCGTAATCCGGATAACGAGACATGTGTTGTAATTGTCCGTTGACGAATAATTGATCATATATCCATCCTTGGGGCACGGAAGTTCTCATAATACCGTTTTTATAAGGCGACCATGTCAACGCCGGTAATCTCCTTGCGCCGCTGACAATCGCTTTTTCACTTTCATACGCACGGATATTCATGGCCGTATGAAGTTCGCGACTGTCTTCAGGAGTGAAAACAATCGGATTATCAAGGTAATAAGTACCTTCCCGCAAATATACGGTAACCTTACCGTCCTTATTTAGTCGCGACATCTCCAACGCTTTTTGCAATGAACGCAAAGGTTGGTCTATTGTTCCCGGATTATGATCGTTACCATTCGGGGAAACGTAAAAAGACATACCGGTTTGACATGAAGGCGTCAAAACCAATATCAAAAACCAACCATAAATTCTGGTTATAAAAAAAACAAGTCTGTTCATTTTCATATCAAGTCTATTTATTTTCATATCAACGCAACTTCCGCCAACTGTTGATTAAAAGGGACAGATCTTACATTCAAACTACGCATTGCATTATATGATTTGTTACCTCCCGCAAAGTTAACAAATATATTTAAATACCATGGTCCATATGAAAAAATATTTGACACGCCTAACAAACAGTTCTTTGAGCATATTAGTAATTTTGTTGCATTTGATGGTTGAATATGCGATTAAAAAATCGACGTCTGCTCATATTAATATTTTGTACAAAACTACATGAAATTTCTACAATTTCCAAGCGTGTACAAAATGAAAAAACTTTTTTCATTTCACACATTTGGAAAACCCGGGTTTTTCATTTAGCTTTGCATCAACAAATCATTAAAGTCATGAAATTATTAAATATCGTATCGCAATATCCGGACGAAGCAAGCTGTCGAGCCGGAATTAAAGGACGCCGGTATTTGCTTATCGCCTTACGCTTACTGACAAGTATTGTGAAAAGTTTTTCGGCATCGAAGTTTCAACGTCAATTGAGACATAAACGTTATGTACCCATCCGTATGGGAAAATCACTCTCTATTTTGATTACGATTATGGCTTCTATGCCGGTAATATCTTTTGCGCAGGCTGATAATAAATATTTAGCGGGAGCCGTACCCGAAGAGAATGGAAAGGTTGTGTTTAGAAAAGAGTACGAACTGAAAGGAGCGGATCGGAATGCAATATACGAACGGGTTTACAGTTGGCTGACGGAGCGTATTAAAGCGAATGAGAATAATAGCCGTATTTTATTTACGAAAAAAGAAGATGGACAAATTGTTGCACAAGGAGAAGAATATCTCGTCTTCAGCAGCAGTGCGTTTTCTTTAGATCGCGCGCTGATGAGTTATAATATTACCGCCTTTTGCGAACAGGATAAATGTACCTTACAAGTAGAGCGTATTCGTTATCAATACGAAGATAAAAAATATGCCGCGGAAGAGCAGATCTCCGACAAGGTGGCTCTTAACAGGAAGAAAACCGCTATTTTCCGCGTAAACAAAAAATTTCGCGTGTTTACGGTCGATTTTATGGATACGCTGTTTGAAAATGCAGGAATGGCTCTCGGCCTCCGGAATGTCGCGATACCTGTTTCATCGGCGGCGGAGGCGTCGCCGCAACAAATTGCCGTAGCGCCTGTCGCGAAAACGGCGACAATTGAAAATGCGCCTGCGACCGGCGTTGATAATGCGTCTGCAACATCCGCGACAACCCGGCCGGCAGTATCCATATCTGCACAGCCGGCAAATGCGCCTGCGGCAGATGTTATCCCGGCGCCGACCTCTTCCGGATTATCCTCATCTCTTGCAGGATACAAACAGCTTACTCCCGATAAGATCCCGGGTAATATTATAAAGATGCTGAATGAAGACTGGATGCTCATAACCGCAGGGACGGACGCGCATTTTAACATGATGACCGCAAGTTGGGGCGGACTGGGTACGCTATATGGCAAACCGATAGCCTTTTGCTTTATAAATCCTACGCGCTATACCTATCAATTGATGGAAAAAAATGATACTTATACGTTGACTTTCTATACGGAAGCCTATCGCGAAGCGCTGAAGTATTGCGGCTCAAACAGCGGACGTGATAAGGACAAGGTGAAAGGTTCGGGACTGACGCCTGTAACGACGCCGACCGGCAGCAAAACTTTTTCCGAAGCATGGCTTATTATCGAATGTCGTAAACTCATAGGACAGTCTTTAAGTTATGATGCGCTTTTCGACGAGAAAGTAAAATCGGAATGGACAGGAAAACAATTGCACAAAATGTATATCGGAGAAATTATAAACGTGTGGGTGAAATGAAATAGCACAAGTCATTAATATTTTTACAAAAAACAGTTATGGCAGACGACAAAAAGATTATTTTTTCAATGGTAGGAGTAAGCAAAATATACCCTCCTCAAAAACAAGTTCTTAAAAACATCTATTTATCATTTTTTTATGGCGCTAAAATCGGCATTATCGGCCTGAACGGTTCCGGCAAATCAACGTTACTGAAAATTATTGCAGGTCTGGATAAAGATTTTCTGGGCGAAGTAGTTTTCTCTCCCGGATACACAGTAGGATATCTGGAACAGGATCCGCAACTGGCATCCGGTAAAACCGTCAAGGAGATTGTCCAAGAGGGCGTCCGGGATATCGTTAACCTGTTAAAGGAATTTGAGGAAGTAAACGAAAAATTCGGAGACCCCGAGGTTCTTGAAGACCCTGATAAGATGGATGCCCTTATGAATCGTCAAGCGGAAATACAGGATAAAATAGACGCACTCGATGCATGGAATCTCGACAGCCGTCTTGAACGTGCAATGGATGCGCTTCGTTGTCCTCCCGAAGATCAGATTGTCGATACGCTTTCCGGCGGCGAACGCCGTCGCGTCGCTTTATGCCGCCTGTTGTTGCAACAACCGGACGTATTGCTTCTTGATGAACCTACCAACCATCTGGATGCCGAATCCATCGACTGGCTGGAACAGCATCTGCAGCAATATGCGGGAACGGTCATCTGTATTACGCACGACCGCTATTTTCTTGACCACGTGGCCGGATGGATACTCGAACTTGACCGTGGAGAAGGTATTCCATGGAAAGGCAACTATTCTTCATGGCTCGAACAGAAGACACAACGCATGGCGCAGGAAGAAAAACAGGTCAGTAAACGGCGAAAGACGCTTGAACGCGAACTCGAATGGATACGGATGGCGCCGAAAGCCCGTCATGCGAAAGGAAAAGCCCGCCTTAATTCTTATGAATCGTTACTTAATGAAGACCCGAAAGAACGGGAATCAAAAGTGGAAATATTTATACCGAACGGACCGAGGCTTGGAAACAAAGTTATTGAGGCCTGTCACGTAGCGAAGTCTTTCGGCGATAAGTTACTTTTCGACGATCTTAATTTTATGCTGCCGCCAAATGGTATTGTCGGCGTTATCGGACCTAACGGAGCCGGAAAAACAACCCTTTTTAAAACTATTATGGATATGGAAACGGTTGATAAGGGGACATTTGAAGTAGGAGAAACCGTTAAACTCGGATATGCAGACCAGACGCATAAAGATATCGATCCGGAAAAGACAGTCTATCAGGTCGTTTCGGGAGGTAACGAATTTATACGGGTAGGGGGTAAAGAGATAAATGCACGCGCTTATCTTTCGCGATTCAACTTTGCCGGAGCCGATCAGGAAAAACTTTGCAAAGCGCTTTCCGGCGGAGAAAAGAATCGTTTGCACCTTGCCATAACCCTAAAGGCGGAAGCAAACGTTTTGTTGCTCGACGAACCGACGAACGACATAGACGTAAATACGCTACGCGCACTTGAAGACGGCTTGGAAAATTTTGCAGGGTGCGCAGTGGTCATTTCCCACGACCGTTGGTTCCTTGACCGTATTTGTACGCATATCCTTTCATTCGAAGGTGATTCTGAGGTCGTATATTACGAAGGAACGTACTCGGAGTACGAAGAATATAAAAAGAAACAGAACGGTTATACGGAACCCAAACGTATAAGATACCGTAAGTTGATTGACAACTGAAACCGGACACGCTAATCACGACGATACGTATCACCGGATTGCTTCGTACCTCGCAATAAGACACGCCTCATTGCAACGCCCACTAACTATTATTATGTTAAAATCATCAAAAAGAACGCATGCACTAAAAAACATGATCATTTATTTGGATATCCATATAATAATATCTATTTTTGATGCGACAATTTTGTCAAATAAATTAAACTTTTACCTCATGAAAAAAATTTTATTAATCGGTTTGACTTATTTTCTGATTGCATCGTGCGAAAACATGGACGTCAATAATAATAATGCAAGCTCCGAGCCAATAAAGATTGAATTAACGGCTAACGAAGCGGCGATGACGGTGGACGGTCAGGATTTTGCCATGAAATTCTTTTCGACGATTTACGAGAACGAGGAGAAAGAAAATTTTCTCATCTCTCCTTTCAGTTTGAGCATGGCGCTGGGCGTCGTGAGAAACGGGGCTGGAGGAGAAACTAAGCAGGAGATGCAGGACGTGCTGGGGATGAAAGATTTCTCCGACGAGGAAGTGAACGCTTATTACAAAAAACTGAAAGACGTGCTAATCACCACCGACCCTACTCTGACATTGGCCATTGCCAATTCAATCTGGTACAACAAAGACCTTTTCACCATCAAAAGCGACTTCTCGAATCTTAGCAAAACATGGTTCGACGCGCCTGTCACCGGTCTGGATTATTCTCAGATGAACAAAGCCGTCCAAACCGTCAACCAATGGTGCGAAGACAACACCAACGGGTTGATAAAGGATATGCTGGAAAATCTGGCAGCTGTTGAGATTTTAAATGCATTGTACTTTAAAGGAGACTGGAGCAAACATTATGATTTTGACGTTACAAAAACGACAAAAGAGGATTTCACCAAAGAAGACGGTGGCAAAATAAAGATCGACCTGATGAATAAAAAGTCGGCGCTACTTTATTACGAAGATGAATATCTGTCTTACACATCCGTCCCTTACGGAAACAAAGCATATTCCATGTATTTTGTCCTTCCGAACGAAAACGTCTCCTTCGGCGAAATGACGGTGCAGCTTGCCGCATCGGGCTACTGGGCGCAATGCATACAGGCCGGTCGTTCTCCGGTCGAAGTAATCCTGTCCGTTCCGAAATTCAAAATTGAATATAAGAATAAAGGCCTGAAAGATATGCTAAGCCAAATGGGTATGGAGATTACATGCAGTTCCGAAGCCGAATTTCCTCACATCGCCGTCGGTGCAAACTTTTTCATTGACCGCGTGACGCAAAAAACGTATATCCAAGTGGATGAAAAAGGAACGGAGGCAGCCGCAGTTACGGAAATTGGGATGGATTCGGCAGCCGCCCCCGGAGAGGAAACCCCGCCGAAAGTTTTCCGCGCCGACCGGCCTTTCCTCTTTCTGATACAGGAAAATTCTACCGGGACGATTCTTTTTATGGGAAAAGTAGGGAATCCGGTGGAATAAAATAACGGGATTCCCCGTGTCACCAATGAACCATGAAGCAATCCGGATACTACATTCCGGATTGCTTCATTTTTTTTCATTCGTAAATAGTCAGTATGTGAAAGCGCTTAAA
>JAIRMH010000286.1 GCA_031258835.1 Tannerella sp. | reverse complement strand
GATAGCCCTTTTATTGAAGAAGAAGACCTTGTGAAATTAAAGGCATTAAAGGAAGACGACAATCCTGTCTTGATTTTATACGAGTTGAAATCATTTTGATAAACGGTAAGCGAGGCGCTAACGGGGTTGATGTATGAATGGAAAGAAGAACTGACTAAAGTAAGGATATATATGACGAAAGAATTTAACGGTAGCTCTGCCGTTAGGGTGATCTCACTGACGAACTTTTTAATTAATTTCCCCCTATAAATTTTACCGTATATTTTTATTGGTATGTGTGGAATGTAGAAAATTTCATGTACATTTGCGGGTATTATATTGAAGATTATGGATTATATTTTAATTATTGCAGGGTTCATTTTGCTGATATTCGGCGCGGATTTTTTGGTAGATGGTGCAGTTGGAATTGCGAAACGTTTCAATATTTCCAGCCTTATTGTCGGGTTGACGCTTGTTGCATTCGGAACATCCGCACCGGAACTGGCTGTAAATCTGATAGCAGCGTTCGATCCTTCCACAACAGATATTGCCCTTACGAATGTCATAGGAAGTAATACGATCAACACATTTGTTATTCTTGGTGCGGCAGCGCTTGTTTATCCTGTAAAATCCCAGTCCTGCTCACGGAAATTTGATATTCCGATGAGTCTGGCAGCTCCTGTTGCTGTCTTGCTGTTGGCATGGTGTTTTAGTCATGAGGTTTCAAGGGTGGATGGTATTATCTTACTGGCGGTGTTTTTTTTCTATATGTATGTGATAGCCTGGGGTGTTTTGAAGGTGATATCGGCGCGATCCGGAGAAAGGCCGGATAATAAAGGAAAAGGGAGAAGTCTGTGGCTGTTTGTTGCCATGATTGTCGGCGGGTTAGTTATGCTGGCGGCAGGAGGACGGATGATTGTAACCAGTGCGACGAACATTGCCGAATCGTTGGGGATCAGTCAGGCAGTCATCGGATTGACTATTGTTGCATTAGGCACTTCGTTACCTGAGCTGGCAACCTCTGTGATTGCTGCGGTAAAGAAAAATTCGGATATTGCATTAGGCAATGTGATCGGTTCGAATATTTTCAATGTATTTTTTGTTTTAGGTATAAGCGCATTGATCAGACCTTTGCCTGCCTATAAAAATATGGAAATAGACTTGGGTATAGCGGCATTGGGCAGTTTGCTTGTTTTGATTTTTGTATCAACAAACAGACTGTATGAAATTAAACGCTGGGCGGGATTTCTATTATTAGTTATTTATGAAGTGTATCTGGTATTGATGATTTCGAATACAAATTAAAAATTATATGAAAAACATGGTGGTTATTTGACAGATAAAATGAAATGCGGGTTACTCAGCCGAAAATTCGACGTCGTAACCCGCATGGTAACAAGGTATTTATTTTTATCCTAAGAAACCGAGTAAAATACCGGCTGCCACTGCCGAACCGATAACGCCGGCTACGTTTGGACCCATTGCGTGCATCAATAGATAATTGGTCTTATCGTATTTTAAACCTTCAATCTGTGAGATACGCGCCGAATCGGGAACGGCGGATACGCCTGCATTTCCGATAAGCGGATTGATTTTATTTCCATTCCGGAGGAATAGATTGAATAATTTGACAAACAGGACTCCTGCACAAGTGGCGATGATGAACGACAATGCTCCCAATCCGAAGATTTTGATGGAATCAAATGTTAGGAATTGTGTTGCCTGTGTTGACGCTCCGACTGTTACGCCAAGCAGAATAGTAACGATGTCGATCATCGGTCCGCGGGCGGTTTCGGCCAGACGGCGTGTGACGCCGCTCTCTTTTATCAGGTTTCCGAAGAACAGCATACCTAACAAAGGTAATCCCGAAGGTACCAGAAAGCAGGTGAGCAGTAATCCTACAATCGGGAAGATCATTTTTTCCGTCGATGACACGACACGAGGTGGTTTCATACGTATTAAACGTTCCTTGCTGGTTGTCAGCAACCGCATGAACGGCGGCTGTATAATCGGCACTAACGCCATGTATGAATAAGCCGATACGGCAATGGCGCCCATCAGGTTAGGGGCAAGTTTGGACGACAAAAAGATAGCTGTCGGTCCGTCTGCGCCGCCAATGATCCCGATAGCGCCGGCCTGATTCGGTTCGAATCCCATTTGTAAAGCGATGATATAAGCGCCGAAAATACCGAATTGGGCAGCTGCCCCGATAAGCATCAACTTTGGGTTGGATATTAACGCGGAAAAGTCCGTCATTGCCCCTATGCCTAAGAATATGAGCGGCGGATACCACCCTTTGACGACCCCTTGATAGAGAATGTTCAGTACTGATCCTTCTTCATAGATGCCAATCTGTAGTCCGGCGTCTTTGAATGGTATATTCCCTATCAGCATACCAAACCCGATCGGAATCAACAGCATCGGTTCAAATTCGAATCGGATTGCCAGGAAAATGAAGAACAATCCGATAAATATCATTATTAAATGTCCCCACGTAGCGTTTGAAAATCCCGTGTACGACAGGAATGTTTGTAAATTATCTCCTAAAAATGTCAAGAAACTTTCTTGCATGGCCTAACTTATTTAATGATTACCAATTCGGCGCCTTCCAATACGGAATCGCCTTTGTTTACTTTTATTTCGGCTACGACGCCGTTCCGATCGGAAGAAATTGTATTTTCCATTTTCATTGCTTCCAGAACGAGTAGCTTTTGTCCTTTTTTAATCGTGTCGCCTACTTTACAGTCGACAGTAAGGATCACTCCGGGTAACGGCGACTTGACGGCGCCTCCCGATACGGCGCTTGCCGGACGTGATACGATCGGCGTGGTAATCGTCTGTACCGGACGTTTTACGGTTATCACCTGTTTTTTTGCCGGTTTATCCATCAATACTTTATATGGAGTTCCGTTTACTTCCACTTCGGCGGTGGTATCTTCCACTTTATTTACGGTTACGTTATATATATTACCGTTGATTGTATATTTGAATTGTTTCATAATATTTAGTTGGATAATTATGATGTTTTTTTTATTTTCTTAAAAATTCTCTCATACCGTAGATTTTAGAGCTCCATGGCGAATATCTCCGGGTTACTTTGTGTATCGTAAGTACGGTCGATTCGATGTCATGAACGTCTTCCGTCACTTCATACAAGGCGGTAGCAATCGCCGCCAGTATAGCGCCTTCTTCCATGTGGCCTTTTGCCGGGATATTTTCCACGCCTGCTTTTTGGGCTCTGCGGGTACTCATTTGTATGGCTGTTTTACCTACGACTTTGAAAACGACATAAAGCAAAATGAGGCCGATGAAAACAACCGCCATCGCTGTGACGGTCATACCGACGCCTAAAGAGTCGTTGACCTGGAAATTTTCGATTTTCTCGTTCGAATCTAACGTCAGATTATTTGTGCTGGGGGTTACTTTTGCAAGTGGCGTCCATTCATTTCCTCCGTCAATCTTACGACCGAAACTTACGTCCGGTTTTTGTCCTGCCGGAATAATGATTTCGTCTACCAGCGTTTTCCCATCCGCATCGTACAATGCAATATAATTTTCCTTTGTCGGGTCTAATTTGAAATTCACATGGAACGTTCCGCGGCTTGCCATTCCGTCAGCCCAAAACAATATGTGTTGTCGCGGAGGGATGATGGTCAGCACATCGCCTTTCGGAATCGGATATTTCTGAGGATTATTACGGTCGTTTGTCAGGTAACATCCGCCGATATTAACCGTTCCGGCAGAGTTGTTGAACAGTTCAATCCAGCCGCTTCGATTTCCATAATCGTCAACGAAATTATATTCGTTGATGACTAACGCCTCGTTGATACGCATGTACGCTACCCGTTGTGCATAGATCCCTGCCGTACACAATAGCATAAACAACAGTATGACACATCTCTTGTTTCTCTTCATATTAGTTATTGTTTTTAGATTATAAAGGGATATTACCATGTTTCTTGGCCGGGTTGCTAAGTTTTTTCGTCTGCAACTGTTGCAAGGCTCTAATGACGCGGAATCTTGTGTTGCGAGGCTCTATCACATCATCTATATATCCGTATTTTGCTGCATTATAGGGATTTGCGAATAGTTTATCGTATTCGTTTATTTTTTCGGCCATTAGCGTTGCCGGGTCGGTTGCATCTTTCAACTCTTTGGCGTATAATACTTCGGCTGCTCCCGAACCGCCCATCACAGCTATTTCAGCTGTTGGCCAGGCATAGTTGATGTCGCCGCGCAATTGTTTACAACTCATGACGATATGCGACCCTCCATAAGATTTGCGTAGCGTGACCGTCACTTTTGGCACAGTAGCCTCTCCATATGCGTAGAGTAATTTTGCTCCATGCAGGATGACGCCGTTATATTCCTGTCCCGTACCTGGTAAGAATCCGGGGACGTCTACGAACGAAACGATAGGAATGTTAAATGCGTCACAGAAGCGGACGAAGCGTGCACCTTTACGCGAAGCGTTGCTGTCGAGCACTCCGGCCAGATATTTCGGCTGATTGGCGACGATCCCGACGGATTGTCCGTTGAAACGGGCAAATCCGATGATGATGTTTTTTGAATAATGCGGCTGTATTTCAAAAAATTCGTTATTGTCGACAATCGTTGTAATCACTTCGTTCATGTCGTAAGCTTGGGTTGCGCTGTCCGGGATGATCTCGTTCAGGTTATCGTCAAGGCGGTCGATATGATCGTTACATTCAATATACGGAGGTTCTTCCAGGTTGTTTTGAGGCATAAAACTCAAAAGTTTGCGTATCATCGACAACCCTTCCTCTTCAGTAGATGCCGTAAGATGAGTGACGCCCGATTTTGTAGAATGGACGCTGGCGCCACCGAGGTCTTCCTGCGAGACGTCTTCGCCGGTTACGGTTTTTACCACTTTAGGTCCGGTGAGGAACATATATGATGTGCCTTCCGTCATCAACGTGAAATCGGTAAGTGCCGGAGAATATACCGCACCGCCGGCACACGGGCCGAATATTCCGGATATCTGTGGAATTACGCCCGAAGCCATGATGTTGCGCTGGAATATTTCGGCATATCCTGCAAGTGCGTTTATACCCTCCTGTATACGTGCGCCTCCTGAATCATTGATGCCGATACAGGGCGCGCCCATTTTCATGGCCATGTCCATGACTTTGCATATTTTTAAAGACATTGTTTCGGAAAGAGAGCCTCCGAACACAGTGAAGTCTTGTGCGAATACATAGACCAGACGTCCGTCAATCGTGCCGCAACCGGTAACGACACCGTCGCCCAACACTTTTTTCTTATCTTGTCCGAAATTCACACAACGGTGTTCTACGAACATATCCATCTCTTCGAAGCTACCTTCGTCCAGAAGCATGGCTATACGTTCGCGGGCTGTGTATTTTCCTCTCTGGTGTTGTTTTTCTATCGCTTTTTCTCCACCTCCGAGACGCGCTTTTTCACGTAAAGCGATTAACTCTTTTACTTTTTCAAGTTGATTTCCCATTATGTTAATTGTTTATTGTTAATAAGGTTAGTCGTTTTTTTTATGGCGTTATCACTGTTTAAAACTACTCTCTGTTATTCCATGCATAATTCCGTCAATACGCCATGCGTGGATTTTGGATGTAAGAATGCTATTTTCAGACCTTCGGCGCCTCCGCGCGGAGCTTTGTCTATGAGTTGTATGCCTTTGGATGCTGTTTCGTCAAGCGCGCTTTGTACGTCGGGGACGGCGAATGCTATGTGATGAATACCTTCCCCGCGTTTTTCGATGAATTTAGCGATTGTGCTATCTTCGCTTGTCGGTTCAAGCAATTCTATCTTTGTTTGTCCGATGCGGAAAAATGCCGTTTTAACTTTCTGATCTGCAACTTCCTCGATGTTGTAACATGCAACGCCTAATATCTGTTCGTAATAAGGCAATTGTTCTTCAATGCTTTTTACGGCAATGCCGAGATGTTCTATATGTGAAATGTCCATTGTATGTATAATGTATAAAATGTTAATAATAATCGGCGCCAAAGGTACGAAAAAAAAACATAATAATTTCTATTTTGTAAAATTTAAAGCCTCCTGTAGATTTAAACGTGATACGGTCATATAAAAAACAGGGCGTTTTATATCAATAAACAGCACACACAGTATGAGACTTTATTTCTTTTGCGGTAAGCGGCCGTTTTTCTTTAATGACTGGTTCAGAATGTACAATATCTGTCCGTTAACGCTGCGAAATTCATCGGACGCCCATTTTTCTATCGCTTCCATCGTATCATTGTCGATACGCAAAACAAAATTTTTGGTCTTCCCCTTTTTATTTTCTTTTGCCATAAGAATAATCGTTCAGTCAGCCTCTATTTTGCCGATTTCCTTCGATGCCTCAGATATTCTTACATTAATTATATAATGTACCGGTATTGATAATCGGCTGGGCATGTTCTTCTCCACAAAGCACGACAAGCAGATTTGACACCATTGCCGCCTTCTTTTCGTCGTCCAACTCAATGATCCCGTCTTCGGAAAGTTTATCCAAAGCATGTTTTACCATGCCGACAGCCCCATCGACAATCCGCTCGCGCGCCGCAATAATGGCATCTGCCTGCTGGCGTCGCAACATGACGGCAGCTATTTCAGGAGCATAAGCTAAGTAATTGATACGCGCCTCGACAACCACGATTCCGGCCAGCGCTAATCGCTCATTCAACTGATTCTCCAGAATCTCATTCATTTCTTCCCCACCGGAACGCAAGGTCAGACGTTCTCTGTCATCGCCCGAATTGTCATAGGCATACATCCCGGCGACCATACGCAGCGCCGCATCGCTCTGAACTTTTACAAAATATTCGTAAGACTTCATCTTCTCGTTTACTTTATCCACTCCGGCAGTAGTGACGGTACCGGTTGCCCTGGGGGCGCTATCTATATCAAACGAGGCTTTGTATGTATCGACCACTTTCCAGACGATTACCTGCCCGATCATAATCGGATTACCGTTTTTATCGTTCACTTTAATCGGCTCGGCATCAAGGTTGCGGGCGCGTAAAGTCAGTTTCTTTTTTGCATAAAACGGATTGACCCAAAAGAAACCGTTTTCCTTAACTGTTCCTTCATACTTTCCAAAGAAAATCATTACACGCGCCTCATTAGGCTCAATTTGCATAAATCCGCCAAAGGAAATGATTGAAAAAACAAACAACAACGAATCCGCAACAATAAATATACCTGACTGCAAACCGGACATATCCGCCGCCAGCTTAATCAATAGGATGATGGATGCGAATAATAAAATGATATTAAACACAAATGCCGGAATCCCCGGTAACTTAACTCCACTGAATTTTTCTTCTTTTGTCTTCATAACATATATATTTAAAATGATATTATTTTGATATTGCAAAGATATATATGTTTCCAAAGTAAACAAACAAAACAGTCATGTTTTTTTGTTAATCTTTCTTAATGCGTGCGACGTTTGTAAGAGGTATAGCCTGCATTGATGCATAAAAAAACATGTAATATGTTGTAAATGTGGAGTTTGTGACGTTACGGATCGATCCGGAAGAAGCCTGTTTGAAGGCGTCGAAAGCAGAACTTGAACAGGAACAGATTCTCTTTTGACTGAAGAATTGAATCTGTTTATCAAATTTATCGAAAATATACCATAAAAACGGTATTGCAAACCAATCGGAACGCCACTACTTTTGTCGCATCAAATCACAAATTAAACGAGATAAAATGAAATGGCTTTATTTTAAAAAATCAGAGAGAAAGATGTTGGCGTCAGTACTGTCATTACATGAGGCAGAGCGATGTTGCATGTATTGAGTGAGATGAATTAAGAATCAATAGATGTAAAATCGTTGTTGAATTCATTAAAAAATCGAGGAGATTATACGTGTTTCTTATTAAAAAGAAGCGTCCCTTAAACTCCGACTGCAAAATGGTAGTAAGGGACGCCTTAATTACTAATTAATTTATTTAGCATGGCAAAGTTAACAGGTTTAGTTGGAACTTCTAAGAAGTTTGTATCTTTTTTTTATCCTTTTTTTATTGTATGTGCGTTATCAGTTGAAGCACAGACACTTAATGGAATAGCGCTTGACAGCCGGACGAATGAGCCGGTTATCGGGGCAAGCGTATTAATTAAAGGTGGCGCTACGGGTAGCGGTACAGTCACCGATATAGATGGCGGGTTTACGCTGGAAGTTATCGAATTGCCGGTCGTCATTGTAGTTAGTTACATGGGTTACAAACCGCAGGAGATAGATATTTATGAGATCCCAGAGTCGTTGACCGTTCATTTATCGGAAGATCTGAATCTCTTGAATGAGATCGTGGTAATCGGATACGGAACCGTTAAGAAGAGCGATTTGACGGGCGCCGTATCTTCTATCAAAGAATCTGATTTCAATAAAGGCGTTTCCGCTTCGGTGGATCAATTGTTGCAGGGGACGACGCCGGGATTGAACATCCAGCAATCCAGTTCGGA
>JAIRMH010000231.1 GCA_031258835.1 Tannerella sp. | reverse complement strand
TTTTTTCCGGAAAAGGCCGAGGTTTTTGGGGCTTGCTTTGTACATCTCGAAAATATATTTTACCTTTGTGGTTCTCAAAATAATCTGGTCTATAATGGAAGATATTTTTTCAAAGATAGGAACAACACAAACGTTAAGTCAAAAAATCGAACGACGAATTGAAGAGGCTATTATTCAGCGCAGGTTGATATCCGGAGATAAACTCCCGTCGGAAAAAGAGTTGTGTGCATCGTTTGCCGTAAGCCGGACAGCGCTGAGGGAGGCGTTGAGACGGTTGAATGCCCGCGGACTGATAGAAATTAAGAAGGGGAGCGGCATGTATGTCTCGGAAATCTGCATTGAGGATGCTGTGAAGCCGCTGAATTTGTACTATGATTTGAAGTTCGATTCGAACCTGATTGCCCAGATGATTGAGATGCGGTTGCTCTTCGAACCACAGATCGCACGCTTGGCCGCCCAAAATCGGAAGGAGGAGGATCTGGTGATTTTGAAGGAGAATCTGATTGATCTGAGGGAATGTAATCCCGATAATACGCAACTGGAGGCCGATACTATTAATCGTTTTCATACTAATATTACGAAGGCGACGGGGAATCCGATGATTATTGTCAGTATGGAACCGATTTTCTCTCTTTTGCCCCGTATGAGGAATTTCCTGTATGCTAATATCGACGGGGAAAAGGATTATACGCTGGAATCTCAACAAAAAATCTACACGGCTATCGAAACACGGAACGACAAGGCGGCTCACGACGAGATGCGTGTGTTGCTGCGGCGAAACCACGAGGTGTACGACCAGTATTTCAAGATGTTGCTGGTTAGATGAAAAACCGTCATTGCGGCGGAGTTCGATTGGTTTCGTTCCGCTCACAATGACGGTGGGTTGGTTTTGCGGGGTCAGTCTTCGTGTACTTCTCCTGCTTCGTGGCTCAAAATCACATTCACGGCGATGTGCGATTCGTTTCCGGCAGCGTCGGTGCAGTAGACCATCAGGTGATACTCGCCCGGTGTTGCGTCTTCAGGAATCTTTATCTCGTGATGATGGACGGCGGCGTTGCGACCGGAAAGCGACCACGACTGCTCAAACTCGAAATCGACGGTTTCCTCTGTGCTTGAACGGTGTGTGTGCCCATCGAAATCGGGATGGATGTTGACTTTGTATGAGGCAAGCGCTTCGTTGTCGGAAAAATTCGCCTCAAAGTGTACTCCGTGTTCGCCGCCAATTTGCAGTATGTCGCCTTCGGCAGGCTCTTCCAGGTCAATTTCGGGACGTGTCGTGTCGCTGTTTTCTCTGCAACCGTTCCATGCGATTGCGAACATTGCTAAAAAGCATATTGAAAAAAATAGATTACGTTTCATTTGAATGATAATTTAACTGGAGCTGACAGGTTATTTTGTTTGTCTGTTTGCTCCAAAGGGTATTTTAATTAATAATTGAATGTTTCGCCCGGGTTCTGGAATTTCCACCTTGCGGTAGAAACTCAAATGGTTGAAATAGGCAGTGTTCAACAGATTATGAGCAGACAAAACGACGTCGGCATACGGCAAATGCACCGAAGCCGAAAGCCGGACAAGGTTTGCACCGGGTGTCCGGTCTTCGTTTCGGGCAACGCGGTTTTGAGTGGCAATGGTCTGGACTTCAGCAGTTAGCTGCAAGTCTTTCACCGGTCGGAAAACAACGGCGTTGCGCACGGAAGCCGGCGGCGAGAAGGCCATCGGTGTGTGTTCGTCGACGTTGTGAGTGTAGACGTATTCGCCTGACAATCTGTAAGTAAGATTGGACAAGAAATCGACACTCAACTCCGCTTCCGAACCTGCGAAAACAGCCTTTGCACCCGAATAGCGATAAATCTGCCCCGCATGTGGCAAAATCGACCACTCGCCCGAAGGACGCAGGTAGATGTAATTCTCAAACCAACTGAAAAACGGGCTGAATGCCATCCGAATGTTTTCGCGCTCGAAAATGAGGCCCGCGTCAAATTGCCAGCCACGCTCAGAAGGGAGCGAGCCGTCGCCCTGCTCATGCCGGAATGCACCGTGATGCACGCCGTTGGACGCCAATTCATTCGCCCCGGGCAAACGAAAACTGCGTCCGATGTTTACTTTAATCAGATAGGAACCAGATAGTTGTAGAACGGCGCCCAACGAACCTGAAATATCGTCGAAACTCCGGTCGATGGGATAACTTCGCCACCGGTGCGCTTCGACAACGTCTTCCGGGTAGTTTCGGTCGCGCAAGTATTCTTCGAGGTAAACATCCCGAAATCCGGCTATGTGCATCTTTCCAAAATCATAACGCAGGCCTCCGCTGACGGTCAGCCGCTCGTTGGGACGAAAAACGCTTAACCACAATCCTCCGGTAGTAAACCGCTCAAATTCTGGTAACAGAAAGGAATATCCTGCTATGTCGTTGCGCTGATACTGAACGTCCCAGCCGACGGTGTGCTTCCAAAGCTCGCCGGAATCCCACTCCGTTCGCAGGGCGGAACTCGCAGTAGACAACGAAAAGGCAAGCTCCTTGTCGGGGTCTTCCGCCGGAAGGGATTGGGTAGCATAGTGCGTGTGGAAAAGACTCCATTCTTCACGGTGATTATGCTGAAATCCCAAATCCCAGCGAACGACAATGCCGTCATTCGTAAGCTGTTGCCGAGTTGTTACCTTCAAATGATTGACCGCACTGAACGGCATGTCGATATTCCGGCTGTCTCCATCGTCTTGAAGCCGCGAAACGTCGGGTATGCCGTGTGCCCCGGAGAAGAAACCAACTTTTTGAAAAGCATTGCTGATGGCGTAGTCGGCATAATAGGCCTTTTGACGGTATTCGGCAAACAGCGATGCGTTGCGTTCAAAACCTGCCGTGTTCTTCAACTTCCGGCCGTAAACCGGCATCCGTTGTGTCAGGTATACAACTGTATCAGCCGGTATCCGGTAATCGCCGAAGTGCTGTTCGGAAAAACGCGCTTTGACATGCCATACATTTTGCTTAATTCCCAGCATAAGAGAACCTCCGAGCGTTTCGTTGACCGATTTTCCGAGCAACGAAACTTCGCCGTACAGCCGATTGTCGGGCGGAGCGGGTGCCGGCGAAATCTCTATCGCGCCACCCATCGCATCGCTGCCGTAAAGCAACGACGATGGGCCTTTGCGCACGACAACGCGCTCTACATCGAAAGCGTCTATCTCAAGTCCGTGATCGGCGCCCCACTGTTGTCCTTCCTGCTTAATGCCGTTCTCGGAGACTACAATGCGATTGAAGCCCAAGCCACGAATCATCGGTTTCGCAAAGCCCGCGCCTATATCCATCGAACGGATTCCCGTCATGTTATCCAATGTTTGTACAAGATTGCCCGTGAAATGCTCGGTCAGGAATGTTTTGTCTGCCAAATCGACCGACTGCGAGACGCTCCGGCTGATGCTGCTGCGGTATGAACCAACAACGACCATCTCGTCAAGCGACAGTGTTTCAAGCGTGTCTGTTGCCTGCGCCTGCATACGAAAAACTTGCACAAATATCAGAATTACAGGTAAATATCTGATATACATACTTATTTTTAATATTTAATTCTTGAAATTACCGCTGGCCTAAGCCCGTGTAACAGAATTAGCAAGGAGGCGCACGAAGATGGTATGAAAAGGGGAAAGAAATTGTTTTCGGGTTGTCGAATACGAGTATTTCATATTCGGCATATTGCGGTGTTATTTTTAATTCGACCGATTCGTTTTCAGTAAATAAAGGAAATGAAAAGCGGCAGGTTGCACAAGTTGAACAGTCATGATGCGACTCTTCTCCACTATCATAAGTAGCACAATGATAAACGTGCTCCGTCCTGACGACAAAAGGCAGCATCAGCAGGAATGGCAGCAACAGGCCGAGCGTTTTTCTATTTGCTTGAAATCTTTTCACGTTTACAAAAACAATTTATTAACGCGCTGCAAATATACAAATATTTTTGATAATTCCGAGGGCAATTCTTTTTACCCTGCAAACAATCGAAAGTTCGCAGGAACAGGATGCCTACAACCATAAGTTGCAGTTGATTTCGTTTCTGCGGAACAAAAGTTACTTCCAACTACTGGATTACTACCGGTATTTTGCCAAACTCTTCTTCAAAGTGAGGCGTAAATATTGAACGATTCAGATTTTGTTTTATTTCTTCTGTCGTCCAGAACCGAATTTC
>JAIRMH010000173.1 GCA_031258835.1 Tannerella sp. | reverse complement strand
GATCGAATGCGTCAATGACAATGTACGAATGGTCGTTTTCCGGAAATGTAAAACGGAACATGGCGGCGCGTTCGGGAGGTGTTATTTCCGTCGTCACGTCGTGATCGGCCAGATAGATGCTATAATAATACGGCTTTGCAGTTTCGGATTTATGCGAAAACCAACTGGCGCGTTTATCTTCGTTAAATTCCGGACGGCCTACGACCGGCATAATCGCAAACTGGCCATAATCGTTGATCCATGGACTCGGCTGATGCGTTTGTTTAAATCCGCGTATTTTGCTATCCGTATAAACATAGCCCCATCCGTTCCCCATTTTTCCGGTTTGCGGTGTCCAGAAATTCATACCCCACGGTCGTGCAATAGCCGGATATACATTGCCGGTAGACAGTTCAAATGTAGACTGTGTACCGATTAACGGATTAACATACTCCACCGGATCAAAGTCACCGGCAAAAGCAGGATTGATAAACAAAAAACCGATAATTGATAAGCAGCAATAGCGA
The DNA here is from genome assembly GCA_031258835.1 of Tannerella sp. GTDB lineage: Bacteria > Bacteroidota > Bacteroidia > Bacteroidales > Tannerellaceae > Tannerella. Next base: position 6,302 of record JAIRMH010000173.1, on the reverse strand, counting down.
TAAAAAGGTTTCATAAAATTTTCTGTATTAATAAAGGAAGTGCAAAAATATAAAATTTCTTTGTATTTACAAGATTTTCCGAATATTATATTGCGAACGGTGTAATCGGTCTTCGTTTAATAGCCAAGTCCCGTGTCAATGCCTTTTTTTATTGCCGGTACACCGTCTTTCATCCATACGGGTACAGGCGCTCCTTTCAGGTAGTGGTCGAAGAACTGTTGAAGCCGTAATGCCAAGTCCTTTTGGTTTTTACGTTCAGTGAGGTTATGTTGTTCGCCGTTATATTGCAGCATCCACACAGGTTTGTTCAATCGCCGCAATGCCATAAAAAATTCTATCCCCTGATACCAGGGTACGGCTCCGTCTTTATCGTTATGCATAATCAGCAGTGGTGTTTCGACTTTATCCGCGAAAAATAGCGGCGAATTTTCCCGGTACAGTTCGGGCGCTTCCCATATCGTGGCGCCGATACGCGATTGTCCCTGTTCATACTGATATTCGCGGCTCATACCGGTCGACCACCGTATGCCTCCGTAAGCGCTGAACATATTTGATACGGGAGCGCCGGCGCCGGCTGCACGAAACATGTTTGTGCGTGTGACAAGGTATGACGTCTGATATCCTCCCCAGCTCTGCCCCTGAATGCCGATATGTTCTCTGTCTATCCATGAATTTTCGCATAATTTTTCGACGCCCGAAACGATAGAGTTATACGCGCTTTCACCGGGATGCCCCGTCGTATATTGGATGTCCGGCGTAAAAACGATATAACCGCGACTGCAGTAGAAGGACATATTAATCGTCGAACGGCTTGGCACGGGCGGTATATATTTGTATAATTCGTCCGAAAGTTTTTCGTAGTAATAAACGATTACGGGATATTTTTTCGCCGGATCGAAATCTTCGGGTTTATATACGATGCCTTGCGTGGGCTTGCCGTCGAATGTAGTCCATGAAATAAGTTCGGCGCGTCCCCAGTTGTATTCCTCCATCTGCGGATTGATATCCGAAAGACGTGTTTCCGTCTTCCATTTGTTGGTTGTCACATATAAATCAGGCGAGGTATGGAAATTGTTTTTCTCGTACAGAAATATTTCTTTGTTTTTGGCTTTTATGGGTGTTGAAAACGCATATTTATCAAGAACAAGTTTTTTTGGAGCATGTTTAGCCGTCCATTTGTCGACTTCATAAAAACCTCTCTCTTTTGTCATTTCGTCAAAAGCGGATAACATCATTTTGTCTTTCGGTTTAAGATAGCGGCTTTCCGGATCGGTATGGAAGTAACGAAGTCTTGTTTTGTTTGCGCGTCCCACGCCCTTTGTCACGCAGACGGGCGGTTGTTGTCCCGAAGGATCCAGTTTCCATATATCATAAGCGTCGTTGACAAGCATATGTTCCTCTTCTGTCCATATTGCTATGCCGTAAGAGCCGGGTACGGAAGGCGTATCATGTTTCTCGTTCATGAAGTTAACAGCCATGTCTTCCGTCAGGCAGGTCTCTTTGTGTGTGAGCAACGAATAGGCATAATATTTATAGTCGTTAATATCATACCACGCCAGATAATGGCCTTGTGGTGAGAAATGAAATTCGGCACCGAGGCCTGTTTTTATTTTTTTACAGGTATGTTCCTGCAAGTCCATCGCCCATACATCGTTTTTACGGCGATTCGTAAGATCCCATGTTGCCTCTAACAGGTAATTTTTATTTGAAAAACCTAATGCGAATCGTCCGTTATATTCGTCCGACACACGTACGTCGGGAATCTCCTCCGTTGCCAGTTGATAAAAACGCCGGTTATTGTCCAGGTCAACGTACGCCAAGTACGATTTCTTGCGATCTCTTTCGAGTTCCACCAACTGTTGGGGCTGCACGCGCGGGTCTTTCCAATGCCAGATATCAAGTAGAACGCGTTCGAAATCGGGAATGGAAGTGTCTTTCGGTGTCACTTCGGGGGCTGTTCCCAGAAACAAGCGTGATTCGTCTTTGCTGAACGCGGGCGTATGATGCTCGCTGACACACCATCCCGACGCCATTCCATGCAGGTTTTTGCCGGCAACTATACATGCGGAATCACCTACGTTCCCGTGCGAAGCTGCTACATCCGTCGCGCGATTGTTCCCATGCGGGTTTTTACCGGACAGTGCGCCCGCATGATTAACCCCGGGCGTATAATAATATAATTTATATTCTTTCACGTCTTTTTTTACGGAATCTTCCGTTGCCAGGAAAGCCAATTTTACGCCTGATTCCGAGAGTGTTATATTTTTGCAGTCGGTATGTCCCGACGACGCATACCGTTTTTCACCTGTCGCAGTCTCCATATATAATACACGGTTTATTTCTGTTGCGTCTTTTTTCTGCCCGTCGTCGAAATGATTTGTTTGTACTGTATCTGTGCGGTTTATGCCGGTTGTTTTTTTAGGGGGAGGCTGAACCGCCGCCGCTAATATTTTGCCGTTATTACTGAACTGATATTCCACAATGTTCGGAAGCGTATCCTTCTTTGCGTCCCGTAAACGGTGGAGTACCAGCGTATATACCGTTCTGTCGTTTTTGTCTTTTATCATTGTTGTGTCGCTAAGCGTATAAGCAATATGTTCGGAAGCGTCCTTTCCCATTTTGAAGTCAGCCACATTCGGTATTTTGACGATTGAGAAGTCATTCAAAGCGATAATTGCCAGCGTATCTTTCGGCATTTTTTCGGTTTTTGTTTTTTTTATTTTCGCTTCACGTATAACGTCGAAAGGCGCTTTTATCAATGCCACAACATATTGTTGATCGGGTGTGACGGAATAACGGTAAGCTCCCGGCACGGTCAGTTGGCGTTCCTTGCCGACCTGCCGTATCAGCGTCCGGTCGTTTCCTTCCTGTTCTTTGACAATACTTACCGCATAGTTCCCATCGTCGGTCAAAGTCATCTGTTGCAGACTCTTCCACGAATCGTATACGGTATGGTCTAATACTTTTTTCTGAGCCTGCACATCAGGCGTTGCCATTAATACAATAATGATAAGCGTAAAAACGCGAATGGATGTGTTTTTTTTGAAATGCATGTGTGTATAATTTAATATTAATCTATCGTTTATTTTTGAAAAACTTCTTCATTTCGTCCGCACATTCTGCTTCCATTATGCCGTTGCGTACATCTGTTTTAGGATGTAACGCGTTGTGGGTGAATCTGGTAAAACCGCGTTTTTCATCCGTTGCGCCGTATATCAGCACCGAAAGTTGCGACCAGCCGATAGCTCCGGCGCACATAACACAAGGCTCGACAGTCACATACAATCGGCAGTCCGTCAGGTACTTTGCTCCTAATGCGCCGGTTGCGGAAGTGATAGCAAGCATTTCGGCATGTGCCGTAGGGTCGTTTAATCGTTCCGTCTGATTATGTGCCCGCGCAATGATACGGTCGCCACATACGATAACCGCTCCTACCGGCGTTTCGTCTTCCTCTGCGGCAAGACGTGCTTCTGCAAGCGCCTGTTTCATAAAATATTCGTCCGAAAAAGGATTCATCGTCGTCTCATTTCATTTTCGTTGAACAATGTGGGATAATCCTCTTCCATCACTTTCCATATATGGGAAAGAATCGTCCTGCGATACCATTTCGATTTATTCGTAATCTTGTATTTGCGTAAATGTCGTTCGATAGCGTTATACTCCGTATCATTAAGCATAAAAGCGACGCGATGTTCCCGTTTACCATCTTTCTTCGGTAACTTTTTCTGCTGCCGCCGGCTTTTCCCCGATTGTTTTTCCTTCATTGTTTTTATGCGCTTTTATTCCGCCTCAAAGATAGTACATGTCGGGAAAAATACAAAATGAGCCGTAGCAATTCGGCAAAAAAAATTATAATCGATCGTCGAATTAATGTTTCACAAATGAAAAAAAGCCTCCTTTACGGCTGATTTTATTTTTCATGGACTTTTAAAAACTTGAGAGTTCTGTTTTTTTTATTACATTTGCACATCGTTGATTTTCGATTCACGCGTTACGGACTTTTAAACAAAGAAAGTTTTATGGAGGAACAATTACGGCTGTTAAAAAAATTTTTCGGATACGATACATTCAGGCCTTTGCAGGCTGATATTATAAAACGCACTGTTGAAAAAAAGGATTCGTTAGTTCTGATGCCAACAGGAGGAGGAAAATCCATCTGTTATCAATTGCCGGCTATCTATATGCCCGGTACCGCTCTCATCATATCTCCTCTGATTGCATTGATGAAAGATCAGGTAGAAGGACTTGTCGCAAATGGCATTCCGGCGGCGTCGTTAAACAGCGCAAAGTCCGACGAAGAGCGGTGGAAGATAAAGCAACATTGCCGGCAGGGGCGGATGAAACTTCTCTATATTTCTCCCGAAGGTCTGATAAGCGAACTGGAACGTTTGCTGATGCAAATGGAGATATCGCTTATCGCAATTGACGAGGCGCATTGCATTTCACAGTGGGGACACGATTTTAGACCTGAGTACACGCAACTATCCGTATTGAAAGAGCGCTTTGCCGATGTTCCGATAATAGCGCTGACGGCCACAGCAGACAAGATTACACGTCATGACATTGTAAAACAACTGAACCTGAAAGAACCTGAAATTTTCATTTCTTCTTTCGACCGTCCGAATCTGTCGCTTGTCGTTAAGCGGGGGTTAGACCAGAAAGAAAAAGTAGCGGATATCATCCGCTTTATCCGTCTACGGAAAGGACAGAGCGGTATTATTTATTGCAGGAAACGAAGCGACACGGAAAAAGTAGCGGATATCTTAACGCGCAAATACAATATTCCGGCGGTTGCCTATCATGCCGGATTATCTTCCGATACGCGCGAAAAAACACAGGATGATTTCATAAACGACCGTGTGGAGGTCGTTTGTGCTACGATAGCCTTCGGCATGGGTATCGATAAAAGTAATATTCGCTGGGTAATCCATTACAACATGCCGGGTAGTATCGAAAATTATTATCAGGAGATAGGACGTGCGGGACGCGATGGGGTGGCAAGCGATACTGTTTTGTATTATGCATTGGGAGACCTTGTATTATTACGTCGGTTTGCGGAAGATAGCGGTCAGGTAAATGTGAATATGGAAAAGTTATACCGTATGCAACGATATTGCGAAACGGATCTCTGCCGGCGACGTATACTGCTGAGTTATTTCGGAGAAGAAGTAAGTAAGGATTGCGGCAATTGTGATGTCTGCAAGAATCCTCCTCAACGTTTTGACGGCAGTATCCTGGTTCAAAAAGCGTTAAGTGCGATTATCCGCACGGAAGAACGGGTCGGTATGCGTATGTTGATTGACATCCTGAGAGGATCCGCCCGCATGGAACTAATGCAACTCAACTACCATAAACTGAAAACCTATGGGGAAGGACGCGATTTACCATACCCGGTATGGAAAGAATATATTTATCAAATGTTGCAATTGGGCTTTGTCGAAATAGATTATCTTAACAATCAGATATTAACAGTCACTCCGCTGGGGAAAAAAGCGTTGTTCGGGCAAACAAAGGCAATGTTGATCTTGTATAAAGAGCCGGAAAAAGCAGGTCAAACGGTAAAAGAAAAGAAAGAAAGGAAAGAAAAGGCGACAACCGCAACCGATAGAACTGCAACCGATAGGGCGGCAATCGATCGGACAACAACCGATTCGGCGACAACCGATAGAGCGGCAATCGATCGGACAACAACCGATTCGGCGACAACCGATCGGGCAATGCCGGACAGTGGCGTTTCGGACGAAATATTATTGGATGCCTTGCGCCAATTACGTAAACAATTGGCGCAACAGAAAAGAATGCCCGCATATATCATCTTCTCCGATGCGTCCCTGCAGGATATGGTTTTTCGGAAACCGGTGACATTAGAGGCTTTTTCTGCTGTTAAAGGAGTAGGCGACATGAAATTGGAAAAATACGGGAATATATTTGTCTCCCTTATACGTTCCATGTTGTATGAATGAAAAATAAATCCGTACTTGCAAGATATTTTTATTCGTCTGTGTGTAATTTAAAAATTTCATATGCCATTCCTCTGTAAAAAAACCGTTTTTTCATTTCATGCATTTGGAGATCCTAAGTTTTTCCTGTAATTTTGTCGGGAAATATTTATTTTAACAGTATCATGCTATGAAAAAACATTTGTTTGCCGGTTTAACTTTATCGTTTTTCTCCAGGATCTTCCGAACATCTAAAAGAAAACAATAATATAAAAATATGAAAATGAAAAAGACGTCTATTTTAACAGGATTAATGATCGCAGTCTGTATTACGTGCGGTATCGTGTGCGGTTGTTCAAGCGG
>JAIRMH010000158.1 GCA_031258835.1 Tannerella sp. | reverse complement strand
GCATCATATAACGCATCAATCATCTGTTTATCATGCAGTCCATTCATTTTCAAAATAATATACCCGCGACGTCCTTGTCTTACGTGCCCGATCTCACGCTCTATCATGCGAATAATTTCCTGCGACATATTGAAACGGGCCACCAGCAGATGTTTAAAAACCGGATTTTCCGTCCGGCGTTCGAGTACGGAAAACAGCGTCTTCACGTCGTCGACCAAACCCTCATGGCAGGTCAGCAAAGCCATATCGGAATAGATTCGGGCGGTTTTCTCATTGAAATTCCCGGTACTGAGGCAGGCAAAATCAGCATGAGAATCGCGACGAAGAATAAGCGCCACTTTGGCATGTACCTTCAGGCCGGGGATACTGTATATAATCTTTATTCCGGCTTTTTCCATGCGTTCGGCCGTACTCACATTGTTTTCTTCGTCAAAACGGGCTTTCAGTTCCACAAAAACCGTCACCTTCTTCCCATTTCCGGCAGCGCGGATCAGGTAATCAATAACAGCGGAATTTTCGGCCACACGGTATTGCGTGATTTTTATCTCTTCCACTTCCGGATCAAGCGAAGCTTCTATTAAGAACCGCAACAGATAATCAAACGACTGATAAGGAAAGTGAAGCAGCACATCACGCTGCATAACGGCATGAAAGATTGAACCGGTTTCGTCCAGGTAGCTAACCCGCATCGGCAAAGGGGGAGTTTGCTCCAGCGCCGCACCCGCCGGGTTAGGCAGTTTGACGAGATCCTGCAGATTCATATAACGACCACCTACGATCAGGTCGTCTTCCTCTATGCCAAACGATTCGCAGATATAGGCCAGCATCTCCTCCGGCATTGCGCGGTCATACATAAACCGGCTCAGCGCCCCGATCTTCCGTTTACCGACCTTCTCTCTGATCTCATCCACCATTTCCCTTGAGCCTGCCGTTTTCCGATCGTCCATCTAAATATCCGAATCGCGCGATATTTTTATGCTGTAACACCCTTCGACGTTATATCCCGGAAAAACCGCCGGCAGATTCGCGCGTATCATGTCATCGACAAACATATAGTAAAACCTTCCGTCGTGTGAAGGCAAAGATACAAATCGGGGCACTTTCGAGAATGGTATCTTGATCAGCGCATAGTACGGCCCGCCGGTAACTTTATTCCACATATTAACAATCAGGTACAGTCTCCGGTCGCGTATAAACGTCCGCACGCCTTTCTGTATCGTCACGGGGGAGAGGAACGGAAAGACCTCCTCGCTGAAATACTTACGTACAAAATCACGGTGAAAGGCTTCCGGTTCACTGCCCTGATAGAGGTATATTTTCTGCTGCCGCAGTGCGGGCAGGATACCTTCGCCGAATATGCGGTAAAAATCCTGTTGCTGCCGGTTCACTTCACGTGTTATATTTTCCAGTCGTTCTTCGGATGTTTCGGCGCTTTCGTCGGCATAATTCTTTTTCATAATATCTCCGCGGTGTTCCGAGACGCGCACTTCATAAAATTCCTCCAGATTAGACGCATAAATCGACAGGAAACGTATCCGTTCATAAATAGGGAGCGACGGATCATCCGCCTCCATCAATACCCTGTAATTAAACGACAGCCAGCTGGTATCACGCTTAAAATACCTGTAAAATTTCTCTTCCATACATGGCAAAACTACATGAAATTTCCACAATTTCCAAGCATATGCGAATTAAAAAAAAATCTTCGCAGAAATGGCCTGCAGGGACGACACTTTACTTACCGTATGCTTCAGCATACGGTAAACTCCCGCCGCCGACGTGGCCTCACCCCGTACCCGTCCTTGCGAACCCGCTCCCTGCTTTCCGACAGTGTATCGACGCCTCCATCGACACGTCGTTGCAATTACATGTTCAACAGTTTTGCGAACTGCGCCTTGCGGATCTGTTTGCCTGGAGCGGAACTGTTCACAAAGTGCGCACGCACCTCCAGCGTATAGCTTCTGGAGAGGCAGGGCCGGGAGCATGACGATCAGGCGCGAAGGCTTGTTCTCTACAAGCGTGACTGCCTTATATTCCTTACCGCCGGCGTCAATGAAGTACACTCCGTCGTCCGGCAGGTCGGGATATACTTTCAAGCGGCTACCTGCGATATCAAGTACGCCGCCCGCGCTCAACATACCGTCCGTCAGACCACTCTGGCTGTCCTTGATGGCGGTGATAACCGGGCAGGTGTTAGGCGCTTGTACTTTGTTCATCTTTATCTTGCCGATCATATCCTGTATCGTCCGGCTGAAGTTCACGCTGTAGTGCATTTTATGGCGTGAACGGTCATAACTGTCGGTCGCACTGTCGAACTTCCCGATAATATTGGGGCCGGCATTAAGCAGCCCGGTATTGAAACCATTGCCTTCTTCCACGATGTACCCGTGTTCTTCCTGATAGGCGCGGATGCCGGCCAATAAGTCGGGGCGGGTCAGCGTAGTGCCCCGCTGCATGATGCGGTCAATGATCTGATCGTCACTGTACGAACGAATGTTCGTAGGAATTGCCACCTGATCATTCGGATCATGGGTCAAATGATTATTTATTAAAAAATAATCCATGATGAATTTAAGGTATTGTTAAGCTGGTATAGTTTTTGAACAAAAATCAAGATGTAAATAACTAGTAATCAATGCTCCATTTTAAGTATTTCTATACCAACTTAACAATACCGAATTTAATTGTTGAAATTTTTTACTTGTCGTATATCTATCTGTAATACATTAATCCCGTTTATTTTCATTTGGAACATGCTTGTCTTTTGTTAGGATATTCTGTTGTAAAGTAAACGTTTTACGGTATGCTTTAGCTTTTAATTGCGTATTACCCTGATGAGGTTCACTTGTCCCTATAAAGGAAATATGATTACCGGCGTTGTCACGTACCATATATCCTCCCGGAATTTCTGCCGGCAGGGCAGAAATTCCATTAACAGCGCTAATGTGTGTATTTTATTGTAAGCGGAGTGAAGTAAGCTGGTAATCATAGCATTATCATCTGGTGCGTTTAAAATTTAATTAATTGAAAGTAACCATAACTCTATTAACATCATAAGTTATACAGCGCACTTCATATTCGGCTACTTTATTGTTGATAAGAGAGGTTACATCGCCAACCGTAGGCACGCCTTTAGCAGGGTTAAACGTATGAATTTTTATCGTACCGTCCGGGGAACCCTGTGCGCGTTTGATTTTGATGTTCTGAGTAGCCTTTTTAGCTTGGGGCCATGTGAGTGGATAGCTCCCATCGGCATTTGGCGTGATAACAGTACCGTCTTCTCGTGTTACTATATAATCAGTACCTGCCGTCAAATCGCTTTCCACTCAAACGAAACTCACCACATCGTAAGTACGTATCCGCTCGCTTTTGAACCTGAACGGAACGCTGGCTACCCACTGTTCATCGGAAATCTGCCATGTTCCGGTTGTAGCGCTGGAACCATGTCGCCATCTGGCGTCGCCGTTCTGGGTTATTTCATACGACAGATAATCAAACATACTATCAGGCTGATCAAGAATAAATATATACACGTGCTTCAAATTCAGGAAGTCCACCTTCCCACCATGCCTCGCGTTCTTCGCAGCCTGTCGAACAAAATGCAGCCGCTACTACTATAAATTCTATTATCTTTTTCATTGAATTGTTTTTTATTTAAAATTTATATTCATTTAATGATTAACGCTATCCCGGATTTTGAATGATGTTTCCGTCGGATTGTGCAATTTCGTAAGAGGGTATCGGATAGAAATAATCCTTAGCGGGATCGAAGCATCGCGTGTTAGATTTTTCTGCAATACGGATACTCGCTTCGGGATAATCGTATTCCTGTACTCCTCCTATCTTTCCCGATGCATCGGTAAACAGATCGGGAAATGACGGATCGGCCGCTTGTGCATAACCATTAAAAGCTTCGGTTTCGTTAAATTTAGCGCCAACTAATGCTTTGGGTAAAACCGTTTCTGCAATTTTCCACCGGATGATATCTGTATAACGACGGTTTTCGGCCATCAGTTCTACGGTACTTTCGCGGCGGATTTCTTCCCGTATGTCCAATCCGTTGGCGGCTGCAAAAGCATTGGTAAGTGGTACTGCGAACCCAACTCTGTTGCGTAGTGCGTTCACTGTTTCGTCTAATTGTGCGTCGGTGATGGAACCGTTGATTTCATAGAGCGCTTCGGCATACGAAATCAACATTTCTCCCCAACGGATGACGATGCGGTCGGTGCAATCCAAGGCGCAACGATCTCCGGAACTCCCTTTTTTGCACAAATAGCCGAGAGGCTTCTATGCGTTGAGCGGCAGATACACGCCTGTTTGTCCTGTTAAACGGAATGAAACCAGAACGCCTCCGATTGTTGCATCCTCGTCTTGTTGCGGGTCGTTAAACAGCAGAACACTCATCGGCAAACGCGGGTCGCGGGCGCCCATGCGTTTGCTATCGGCGTGAAACCATCGCTTTCGTAACCCATCGCATGATTGAATGATGTTTCCGGCGTGACCACCAGCGATGATTTTTCGCGAGGTAGACCGTCTGCATAAAGATAGTAATCTACCATTGAGCACGTAATATTGAAGTTCACGTCGCAACTATGTGAGTGATAATGGAGGGTGGCATTCGATCCGGTGACGCCATTAGGGCCGTAGGCTTTTGAAAAAATAACTTTCTTGTTGCTGCTGTTTCCCTCGTCGAAAAACAGCGCCAGGTACGATTCCGATGCGCCTCTGATCGTGTAAAGTTGATGCCCTTCGGCTTTCAGTAGGTTGTAGGTATCAATACTTTTTTACAAATATAAAAATCAAATGAATCGCAGTTCAGATCTCTTTACGGCACGATAGCCGATACGATTTCAGACCAGGGGCCTTTTTCGCCTCTCGTGTTCTCCCACCACAGGCAGAACCATACGGTTTTGCCGCGCTCTTCGCCTTTAAATTCGAGGCGGAAGGGCGAGCGGGTGTCGAAAGACGAGTGTGGCAGGTCGTCCGGATTGATAATCAGTGTATCCGAGAAGCCCCATTTGATTTCTGCTCCATGCACACCGAACGATTTGGCACGGTATTCGCTCAGGATGTCGCGGAAATGGATGATGAGTACGCGAATGATTGAACTGTCTACCATAAACCACGGATAGGTAGTCGGGATGGGTATCGGCGTGTGGCTGGTCTTGCGGATCGGTAGCCCCAGGTTGTCCTTGTCGACGTCCGTCACAAGATGGTTAAAGCTCAGATACTCCCGGATGAATGCTCTCAGTCCATTTTTCAATGCATTCATTGCATTGTTTTTGGCCAGCACGGTTGCTTTAGTTCGCGTAGACGGCTCGATAGCGACATTATATTTCGTCATGAAGTCGTCCCTGAGCGACGTCAATGGCGAAATCACGCTGCTCGAAATACCGAAGCGCGACAGGTTTGCAAGCAGGTAGGTGAAAAACACTATTACCCACGCATAAAACTCAGCCTCTTTGCGAGGCAAGAAATCAAAATTTGGCATAAATACTTCCTTTTTTAAAAATACATACTATAAAAATTATCGCACGATTTATGTGTAGGGTCTTTCAAAAGTTCGTTTTCCGTCCTCCCTGCAAGTGCGAAGCCCGAAGCGCACCCTTGTTTTACGGAGATTTCGGAGAACTTTGTCCCATTTAAAATTATTGAAAACCAATATATTATACGCTCTGCCGGCCTCGTACTGCGCAAACTTTGCAGTATGTCGTGTGAACCTTGCGGCATGGCGCGCAACGGACGGGAAATTACGTATGGAAAGAATGTATGCTCTTGCAGTCCGGCGGAAACGTGTAGGCGAATGGACGTATAACGGGTGGACTGAAAGAACTCCCTCGCGGAAATAAAATGGAACATATCTTCATAATAAGTTGATTTGTAGTGATTTACCCCCCCCCCACACGCACATAAGATTTCTTAACATTTAGGAAAAGTTCTTTAACTGTAAGTTCCTGCTGTCCGGTCCAGTTTGCGAGACGGCGGCACGTCTGCTCCCACTCTGCAACGGCGCTTGTAGGCGAGAAAGGTTTTGCAATCTGATATGTCCTGTTCGTAATGAACATGTTTATTTTGTTTTACAGGTAAATTGATCGGTTACAAGGATATATGAAAAATTTATATTTCCCAAACTTATAAAATAAAAAAAGTTTTTTTATAGAGAAAATGCATAAAAATAGTTCAAATAACTTAAAAAAGTAGTAGTATCCGACAATACAAATTTTGCCTGTGCTGTCACTGCTTTGCCATGAAATTTTACGCTGTACATTTTCTCACCCCCTGTTTCTCCGATACGCCAGCGAAAATATACAAAACCACTCGGATTGCAGTGGAGTTTGTGCTCAAAAAACACCCCGCCGCAAAAACACTGAAACTACGGATTACTTTCCAGCATAAACGGTATCTTTTCGTCGCCGTAACTGTACAGGTATTTGAGTATTAAGATTGACCCGGTTGATTTTGCATATCCCCAACAAAAAATAGATGATGGCGGCACGTCCGGCAGCTTGATGATTACCGCAGAGCAGACAGTTTTTCCTCCCCAGAGCCAGAAGCCTGACGCCATTTTCGGCGTCATTGTTGTCGATTTGTAATCTCCCGTCTATCACATAACGTACTAATCGAGGGTATACATTATAGGTATAATCGATGGTCTGGCCGAAGAATTACAGTACAATTACACGATGGCATAAAAAAAACCGGTTAATAAAGACGTAGAGTCTGTATTAACCGGATTTCATTTTTACAATTCAGCCGTTCCGGGAAAGACGGCGAAAAAACGGCCGACATTATTTTTCGTGGACGGAGAAAGAGTAGGGGAGATCTTCCTTATGGATCCCTCTGTTTTTATTCGGAGCATCGCTCATTTCGACGTAGATCTCGCCGCCATTCAATAATTCTTCCTGTACAAGATAATTTTTAGTATACGGTTGGCCGTTAAAGGTCATATTTTTGATATACCTGTTCTGACGGCTGTTTTCCGGCGCGTTGATGACGAATTTCTTACCGTTTTCCAAATGCAGCGTTGCTTTTTTAAACAGTGGCGCTCCCAGGACAAACTGGTCTGTTCCAGGACAGACGGGATAGAAGCCGAGAACCGAAAAGACGTACCAGGCCGATGTTTGTCCGTTATCTTCGTCGCCGCAATAACCGTCGGGGCCGGGCGTATACAGACGGTTCATGGCTTCGCGCAGCCTGTATTGAGCTTTCCATGGTTCGCCGGCATAATTGTACAGATAAATCATGTGTTGGATAGGTTGATTCCCGTGCGCATAATTACCCATGTTCATGATCTGCATTTCACGGATTTCGTGGATAACGATTCCATAATAACTTTCGTCAAACAGAGGGGGGATGGCAAATACGGAGTCGAGCCTAGCGACGAACCGGTCGCGTCCGCCCATCATGTCGATCAGGCCCTGCGGATCGTGGAATACCGACCAGGTATAGTGCCAGCTATTCCCTTCCGTAAATGCGTCGCCCCATTTAAGCGGAGAGAAAGGCGTTTGAAATGTACCGTCTTTATTTTTGCCACGCATAAGTTTCGTTTCCGGATCGAATAAATTCTTATAATTCATCGCTCTTCCGGCGTACAGATTGATTTCATTTTTCGGGCGCCTGAGCGCTTTAGCCATTTTGTATATACACCAGTCATTATAGGCATATTCCAGCGTCCGCGCTACATTCTCATTGATATTCACATCATACGGCACATACCCGAACCGGTTGTAATATTCGTGTCCGAGCCGTCCTGTGGAGGATACTTGGGAATGTACATGGTTCGCTCCGTGAAGAAGGCCTTCGTATAACGTCTGTACGTCATCCACCTTTACGCCTTTCAGGTATGCGTCGGTCAGTACGGATGCCGAATTATTGCCGACCATGCAATCGCGGTGGCCGGGACTTGCCCATTCGGGGAAGAAGCCGCTTTCTTTATAAGCATTGATAAGTCCTTCTTGCATCTCTTTGTTTTGCGACCGAAACATGAGGTTCAGGAACGGAAACAGGCAGCGGAACGTATCCCAGAATCCGGTATCGGTATACATCGGGCCTGGCAGCGTCTGTCCGTTATACGGGCTGTAATGGACGATATTTCCGTTCGCATCGAT
>JAIRMH010000145.1 GCA_031258835.1 Tannerella sp. | reverse complement strand
TAGCCCGGACGTGAAAGACAGCCGTTGCCTGTACTCGGCGGCGGAAGCCCTGAACAAAGTACGGAATCGCGCCCTGATGCCCAATGTGCACAATAAATTCCTTAACAAAAGCGCTTTCAGGGAAAGGACGCGCAAAGAGAGGCGTATAGAGCTGTGCTTTGAGGAACATCGCCTGTTCGATATCCGCCGCTGGAAAATCGGGACACTGCCCGAAAACAGGGATATCTGGAGGATGAAAATAACAAAACTTGCTCCGGGATACAACGAAGAAACGTATCCCACAGGATTCCGCTATGAGAAAGAATTTCTCCTAATGCGCATTTTTGAAGACCGGCATAACTTGTTTGTCATTAAATTGGACGATACGCGTATCGGGCCTAACTTCAAACAAAATCCCGGTTGGTGATGGATGGGAAATTAAGAATTATGAATTAAATTTATGTATAGATGAAACTATTCAGAATATTATATATCTGCCTCTGCATAAGCAGTATAGCAATACATGCCGGAGGGCAGGCGAAAAAAAATGTCAAAACAAACCTGACGCTTGAAGTCTCGGACGAAGCCGGGAATGTAATCCCGTTTGCACAGGTTTCGTCGGCAAGAAACAGGATGATTTATGATACGGATAAAAATGGGAAAATACAGTTGCAGATCCCGGAAAACGATTTTATAAAAGTATCGGCTAAAGGATACAAAACTGTTGTCACTACCGAAGACCAGCTTGCGGAAGGGAAGGTTATATTGGAAAAAAGCGTCAATTTTGGCGGCGAAGAGAATAAATTATACACTTTATTCGGCGAAACGACCGAACGGCGCACGGTCGGCGCGTATTCAAAAGTTAACGGGAAAGACCTTGAAAGCAATCCCACGATGTTTTTCCTCAATGCTCTCGGAGGGAGGCTAAACGGGTTGTTTACCATGGATAATACGCTCGTCCCGGGCTTTACCAACGCAAGCAGTTTCGTCAGGACGTCGCAGGGAGATCTGCTGATCATTATCGACGGCGTAGAACGATCATTAGATTATCTTGAACCTGAAACGATAGAAAGCGTCCAACTCATGAAAGACGCTTCATTGAAATCCCTTTACGGCGGTTTGCAGGCGACGGCTATCCTGATGATAAAAACCCGCAGAGGTAAAGAGTTTGAGAACAGCGCGCATATAAACGTTCAAACAGGCATTCAACAGCCTGTCCGGTTGCCGAAGTATTTAAACTCATACGATTATACTGCAATGTATAATCAGGCGTTGGTTAATAGCGGCATGTCTCCTTATTTTGAACCTGAAAAATACATAAACGGAGACAAGTTATTATATCCCGACATTGATTATTACGACATGTTCCTCAACAATAACATGACGATCACGCGAACGAATATGCAGTATTCGGGTGGAAATAAGAATACACGTTTTTTCACGCACTTAGGATATCAAACCAACGGGGGGCTGGAGAATTATACCGAATACCCGAACCGGGATCGCGTTTATACGCTTCGCGGAAATGTCGACAACTACATCCTGAATTTTATCACATTCTCGGCCGGATTCAACGCAGCCCTGCAAAACAAAAGCTGGCCCAACATGTCAACCCAAACATTCTTCAATATGCTGTCGGATACGCGTCCTAATGAATTTCCTGTTTTTATACCGGGCGAAAACGTCGGCGATCCCGAACGGGAATTTGTGTTGGGAGGTACAAGCATCAACCGGAATAACCCGTATGGAAGCCTTGTGAACGGCGGACATGCGGAAAGGGAGTATTCGTATATACAAAGCGATTTTGCGTTGAACCTGGATTTTGATAAATGGATAAAAGGATTTTCGGTCAAGCCGATGATCACATTCGACATGTATAATTATTTCACTTCGACGCAGGGGGCTACGTATGCCATATACGAGTTGCTTCCCGGATCCGATCCGGGGAACCCGGCAAGCTACGTCTCGTGGGGACAGGAGACGAAGGCTACAAGTATGACACGGAGCTTGGCGACAATCAACAGGAACTATGCGTTTAATTTAACGGCAAATTATGAGAGGACGTTCGGCAAACACGATGTCAGCGCTTTGTTGGTTTATTTTCAACAAAAGAAAGAGTACAATAATCAGAATGACGTGAATCCGGATCTCCAAGACCTTAAACGCTTGAATTTTGGCGGTCTGGTAAATTACATGTACGACAATCGCTACGTAACCGAAATAAGCCTGAACAGGGTTGGCGTCGGCTCTTTTGCTCCCGACAAGCGTTTCGGCACATTCCCCACTTTCGGAGCAGGATGGATTTTGAGCGAAGAATCGTTCCTGAAAAAATTATCATGGCTTGATTATTTGAAACTCAGAGCATCGTATGGAATACTGGGTTCTACGTCATATACGGCAGAGGGACTGTTTGCAACTTATCTTTATCAGGACGTATGGAAGCCGCAAGGCACTTATGGCGTAACGGGTTTTAACAACATCGCAAGGGAATCGCAAACGGGGAATCCGAATGTAGGATTCCAGAAAAGCCGGGAATTGAATGTAGGAGCCGATTTTCAGTTGCTTAACCGTTCGCTTACGTTTTCCGTCGGACTGTTCAGGAATGTCTTGGATGGCGCTTTGGCCAATCTTACTGATATCATCCCTGGCATCACGGGCAAAAACGCTGCCTTGATGATGCAAAACTACAAACAGTACGACAGTAAAGGCTGGGAAGCCGAAGCCTTGTATGAGAAACGGATATCGGACTGGAAATTTTCCTTAGGCGCTAATATCAGTCATGGTATTACTAATATTACCAAAGAAGCCGATCCCGTATATCCCGAATCATACGCAGGTCTGCAAAAGATCAGGACCAACGGCGACGTGTTGGGACAGCGGGCTTCCGGCGTCTTTAACGACGAAAATGACATCACAGGATCTCCTTTACAAAGTTTCGGAGAGGTAAAATCCGGCGATATTAAATATATCGACACGAATGGCGACAATGTCATTGATAACAAAGACCGGGTCGTGATTGCCAATACCACGCCGTCTTTTGAATATGGCATCACCTTGAAAATCGAATATAAGGGATTCAATATCGACCTTATGGGATACGGACTGGGCGGTTTCGACAGATTGTTGAACAACAAATACTATCAGATATACGGCAACAGAAAGTATTCGAACGTGCTGATTGACGGTTTGCCGAACGGAAACCCTCATCCTGTTCTAAGTCCGGTATACCGGAATAATAACTTTATCACTTCGGATTACTGGGTGGTCGACGGCAGTTATTTCAAGTTGCGTAACGTTGAACTTGGATATACCTTGCCGAACGCTCTCACGAAAAAAGCGGGCATTGGAAAGGTAAAACTGTTCGCAAGAGGGTTTAACCTCTTTTCCATATCTGAAATCAAAGATTTGGATCCCGAAAATTTAGATGCGGGCATTGGAAATTTCCCGTTGTGCCGGACCATCACCGGGGGATTGTCCGTTTCATTTTAATAACCGTAAAATAATATGATATGAAACGAAATATGTATTTTGTGAATTGTAAATTGATGATGATGAGAAATTGGAGTATACTGATTGTCGTTTTATCCGTTTTGTTCTCGTGCGATGATTTCCTGGATCCAAATCAGGACAATCGAATGACGGAAGATGAAGTGTTTCAGAATGCCGCATATTTTTGCGGCCCTCTGATGGATGCTTATAGCGCCTTATCGAATACTTATAATATAGCGATGGATAATATGACCGACAATTCGATAAACAGCACATTGTCGGGAGATTATTATTTATGCGGAGTAGGCGCTTTGCGACCGGATAATAATCCGTTAAACAATTGGGTAACGGGTTATCAGCAGATACGTCGTATAAACCAGTTTCTATCAAGGATGAAATTGACTCCCGAAGCAGCTATACCCACTCCCGTGCGGTTTTATGCTATCAACTCGTCTGCCGACAGCGTGGACAATGTCCGGGAATTTTACCGTCTGTTAGGCGAGGCCTATTTTTTGCGAGCTTTATGGCAATCGGAAGTATTGAAGAATTTCGCGGGCGAATCTGTCGGCGGTGAACTGCTTGGCGTTCCGCTTATCGGCGACCGTGTGCTGGAAGTTACGGACGACCTGAATTTCCCGCGCGCTCCATACGCGGATTGCGTGTCGGCGATTATCAACGACTGCGACACGGCCATCAAATATCTGCCGGTCGAATATAAAGGTACTGACCGTGTTACGGGTCAAAGCATGAACGGACGCGCTTCCGGGATAAGCGCTATGGCGCTGAAAGCGCGCGTTTTGCTCTATGCGGCAAGTCCCGCCTTCAATCCCGGTAACGACCGGACGCTCTGGGAAAAAGCGGCCGTGGCGGCAGGCAATGCGATCAAAGCGGTCAGCGGAGGATTTCAGAACCTTACCACTATTGAACAGTATTATTTTAACCAACTGCAAGACAAAACATGGAACGATAACGGACGCGATATGTTTTTCCGTGCGGCAGTTGTAACCGGAAACAGGCTGTACGAAACAAATAACTATCCGCAATCCATGTACGGTAATGCGATCACCAATCCATCGCAAAATTATGTGGACGCCTTCCCCGATAATTCCGGCTATCCTATTTCGGAAAGCAGCGTTTACAGCGAGGCGGCGCCTTATGTGAACAGGGATCCGCGGCTGGCATTGTATGTAGCGTACAACGGCGCGACGCTCGGTCCGTCGAATTATCATACGATTGAAAGTTACGCGGGAGGCGTAGACGCTTATTTCCCCCTGAATAATACCTCGCGATCGTCCTATTATCTGAGAAAACTGTTGCGCCCCGGAACCGTATCGCTGATACCCGGAAACGAAACGGGTACGGCAAGGGCCAATATTATCCTTGGAAAACCGGAGTTGTATCTTAATTACGCCGAAGCTGCCAACGAAGCCTGGGGTGTGAAAAACGACCCGATGGGATTCGGTTTCACCGCGTACACCGTACTCAAGCGAATTCATCTCAGATACTGGGGCAATGCAAACGGAGACAAGTATCTTGATGAAGTGATCGGCGAAGACGTCGGCAAGTTTCGCACCTACATACGCAACGAACGCCGCATCGAGTTGAGTTTCGAAGGCCATTACTTCTACGACTTGCGACGGTGGATCGGCGATAAAAGCGTAAGTACGCTGAATGCCGACGTCTATGGAATGGAGATTACAAAAGCTCCCGACGGCGCTTTGACCTATAAACGCAAATTTTTAGAGAAAAAGAACTTTCAAACGCCTTTCATGCCGATACCCTACATGGAGATATATAACGCTACTAACTTAGTTCAAAATTACGGATGGTAACAGTAATTCAAATTATATACAAATGAAAAAATATATTATTCATGCGACACTGGCGGTAGTCGCTATTTTAAACTATTCATGCGAATTCGACGACAAAGCGATTGTCTATCCCTATACATCGGTGTTATTCCCTTATCAGGACTATAACCGTAATATAATGGTAGGCGAAGGACTGTCGCTTGAAGTGGGAATTACGTTGGCGGGAGTGCTCGACAATAATAAAGACCGTGTGATTCAATACATAATCGATCCGTCATTGATAACGGAAAGTGAACAGTCTGTACTTCCCGCGTCGTATTACACCTGCGAAAACACGTCGCAGATGGTGGTACCTAAAAACAGTTTGAAAGGATATTTGCGCGTAGACCTTGATTCTGCCCTGTTCCTTGGCGATGAGAAATCATTGACGGGGGAATATATCCTTCCGATAAGACTGGTCTCCTCGCCGGACGTTGATTCGATCGTTCCCGATTTGAGTTTCATACGCATCTCGATCAGTTATTATGCGCGCCAGCACGGTTATTATACCTATTCCGGACAGATTGTAAGAACGAAGAACGGGAATGTGACAAATGCCAATTATTCAAATCAGTCGTCGGTAACCGACAGCCGCCGGTTTTTAAATACCGTCGGACCTGACAGGTTCCGCGTGGAGGCGGATGCGACAAACAGCTCCGACCCGGCTAACGGCGCTTACAGTTTCCTTATTAGCGTCCCTGTAAGCGGTAGCGGGAATGTTATTATTTCGGCCGACCCGGCTTCGCCCGTCGAGGTGCATCCCGACGGCGCATCTGCTTACGACGCCGAAAGCAAAACGTTTACCCTTAGTTATACTTATACCACGGCGGACGGGACGGTGTGCAAAGTGAGCGAAAGTCTTGTTTTTCGCAATCGCATCCGCGACGTGCAGAGTAACGGACTTTATATTAATGAATGGAGAGGGATTTAATAATAAAATGATTATTATTGGCAATATA
Organism: Tannerella sp.; assembly: GCA_031258835.1. GTDB lineage: Bacteria > Bacteroidota > Bacteroidia > Bacteroidales > Tannerellaceae > Tannerella. Next base: position 2,061 of record JAIRMH010000145.1, on the reverse strand, counting down.
TCCGGCAGAATTTATTTTTTTAATCGGAAATAAAATTTATATTTGCAGTTCAATTATAATCTTATTATGCCGCTGTGTCGTTTAGGGATGCACACTTCAAAAAACTAATAGTCAAATTATGGATAAAAACTCTTTATATCTTGCCGTAATAACAGGAATCCCGTTTGTCGCCGCATGTGACAGGGAAACAGGCGGGAGGCCACTCAACATTGTACATATCATGAGTGACGACCACTCGTACCAGACAATTAGCGCTTACGGGCATCCGTTATCGAAATTAGCTCCGACGCCTAATATTGACCGTCTGGCGGCGAAGGGTGTTTTGTTCAGGCGGGCTTTTGTGGAGAACTCGCTGTCTACCCCCAGCCGTGCATGCCTGATGACCGGACTTTACAGCCATCAAAACGGGCAGCGACAGTTGGGTAAGGGGATTGATACGACGAAAACTTTTATATCCGAACTGTTTCAGGAGCGGGGATACCAGACGGCGGTTGTTGGTAAATGGCACATGCAGTGCGAACCGAAAGGCTTCGATTATTACCATATAGTGAATGGACAGGGCGATTATTACAATCCGGCGTTTAAGTCGAAAACGTCAGGCGGCGAGTATATTCGTGAAGAAGGATATGCGACGAAGCTGATTACCGACCATGCGATTGAGTTTCTCGAAACCCGCGACACAAACAAACCGTTTACCTTGTTTGTACATCACAAGGCGCCACATCGCAACTGGATGCCCGAAGGTAAATACCTGGATTTGTACGAAGAGGTGGAGTTTCCGTATCCAGAAACGTTTTACGATGACTATGCTACACGTTGCGCCGCTGCCGCTTCGCAGGAGATGACGATTGCAAAAGATATGACGTTGATCACCGACCTGAAAGTGGCCGAATGGGAAGCCGGAATATCGAAAGTCAACTGGGACGACAGCGTCGCCATATGGACGAAAAACGGGCTGAAAGAAGGCCAGGTAGGGCAGCGGATCATGCGGCAGCTAACGCCCGAACAACGCGAGGCGCGGAATTGGCAACAGGCGCTTGACAGGTTGACGCCCGAACAGCGCGAGGCATGGGACAATGGTTATGCGGAAAAAAATAAAAAGTTTCTTGCGCAAAATCTGAAAGGCGAGGAGCTGGCGAAGTGGAAATATCAACGGTATATCAAGGATTACCTGCGTTGCATCAAAACGATTGACGACGAAGTAGGACGCCTGATGAATTATCTGGAAGAACACGATCTGCTCGAAAATACAATCATTGTGTACACGTCGGATCAGGGATTTTATATGGGCGAACATGGCTGGTTCGACAAGCGTTTCATGTACGAAGAATCGCTTCGCACGCCGCTTATTATCCGATATCCGGGAGAAAATGTTCCGCGTGGAATAACGAGCGATGCGTTGGTGCAGAATATTGATTATGCAGCCACATACCTCAATGTTGCCGGAATAGAAAAGACAGCCGAAATGAGCGGCCTGTCATTACTTCCCTTGCTTGACGGACAGACGCCGGACGACTGGCGCAAGGACTTGTATTACCATTATTACGACTATCCTGCCGTACATCAGGTAAGACGGCACGACGGCATTCGCAGTGACCGTTATAAATTGATTCATTTTTATGGCAAAGGCGAGGGAAAAGATAATGGTGACGACATCAATTGTAATGAGTTGTATGATTTACAAAATGACCCGAACGAATTAAACAATGTATATGGACATGCTGATTATAATGACATCCGGGAGTATTTGCAAAAACGACTGGAGGAATACAGGACAAATCTCAAAGTAGATGAATCTTAAATGTATATAAAACACATGGATTCATGAAAAAATTACTCGAAACTAACGGAACTTCGTTATTAGGCATGACTGCTACGGCACAGGTAGTCGAAAAGCCGAATATTATCATCATCCTGACCGACGACATGGGGTTTGGAGATGTGGGCGTTTATGGCGGTAAATTTGTTCCTACGCCGAATATCGACAGGATGGCGGACGAAGGGATCATGTTTATGCAATATTATAGCGCCGCCCCTATAAGCTCGGCGTCGAGGGCAGGG
>JAIRMH010000134.1 GCA_031258835.1 Tannerella sp. | reverse complement strand
AAGCGGTAGAAGAACTTACCGTCAAATTGCGCACATATAATCCCACAGACCCCATCCTCTACGATTTCGCATTGTTCGGTATTGGCGTCGAAAAGAAAAATCGCTTAAAATGAAAAATTCTTACTGCTTTTGCCAAATCAAAAAGTTGCATTTGTGACTTGAATGTATGTGCGCACAGAAAATTAGTATAAGAAACAATATTTTTTTAATTTTGCAGAAATATTCATCAAATAATACAGCACACATGAAAACAAAATCTTTACTACTGTTCTTATTTTCAGCGCTCTTCATATCGGGCGCGAACTGTGAAATCAGATTACCGGCAGTCATAGGCGACCATATGGTGTTGCAGCAAAAAACAAAAGCGAATCTATGGGGCTGGGCTGATGCCGGCAAAGAGGTGTCCATACGTGGTTCGTGGGATAATAAAACATACACGACAAAAGCCGGTAACGACGGGAAATGGATACTGGCTTTAAACACCCCTTCTGCCGGAGGTCCTTACGAAATTGTTATTTCCGACGGGAAGGAGATAACAATAAACAATGTGATGATCGGCGAAGTATGGTTATGTTCCGGTCAGTCAAACATGGAAATGCCGGTGTCGGGATTCGGTAACGGAGAATATGTAGCGCATGCACAGGAATTTATCACTCGCGCCTGCCCTTCTCGTTCGTTACGCATGATACAGCTTGAAAAGGGATACAGCGTTACTCCGCTGGACGACTGTAAGGCTAAATGGATGACAAACAATCCGGAATCAGTAGCTATGATAAGCGCTACGGCTTATTTCTTCGCCGACTATGTTCAGAAAACTCTCAATGTACCGGTAGGAATAATCGTAACAAGTTGGGGTGGATCCAATATAGAAACATGGATAAATGAACCGACGTTAAAGAAAACTTTTCCTGACATGGATTTTTCCATACTGAAAAATGAAAGTGAATACAAAAAAAGCCCCAATCAAATTCCAACACTACTATTAAATGCGATGATTATGCCGCTGAAAAACTATACCATAAAAGGAGTTATCTGGTATCAGGGAGAATCGAATATCGGCAATTACCAAAGGTATCCGGCTCTGCAGAAAGCGATGGTCGGATTATGGCGCGAACTGTTCAACAATCCGGAAATGTCTTATTATTTCACTCAAATAGCTCCCTATCGTTACAGCGGTGTCGATAATCGAGAATCGGCGTTCCAGCAGGAGGCGCAATTCGAGAGTATGAATGAAATCGAAAATTCCGGTATGATTGTTACGGTTGACATCGGTGACGAAACAAGTATTCATCCGCAAGAGAAACGTGAAGTAGGAGAACGCCTTGCGTATTGGGCGCTTGGAAACACATACGGCCTGCCTGTAAAATATAAAAGCCCGTATTATAAATCCATGGAAACGGAAGGAGAAAAAATCATCGTCCATTTCGAGGAATGTGACAGAGGCCTTCATAACGGACAGGGAAGAACGGCGTCAATCGTTGGATTCGAAATAGCCGGAGACGATAAAGTATTTCATTCTGCCGAAGCAAAAATCCTTAGAAACAAAGGTTCCCGCGCCATAGAAGTCAGCCACCCCGACGTAAAAAATCCCGTAGCCGTTCGTTATTGCTTCAAAAACTACCAGCCGGGATACCTCTACGACAATTACGGACTGCCATTGACTCCATTCCGTACGGACGAATGGGATAAATAATTCGAGTTTGAGCGAACAAAAAGCGACTATCCGTTACAGATAGCCGCTTTTTATTTTATGAATAGCATCAAAATGCTATTCCGCTAACAAAATTTCGAGAATCTGACAGGCGGCTTTGACAACAGACGTACCGGGTCCGTAAACTGCCGCCACGCCAGCTTTATACAGGAACTCATAATCCTGTGCAGGGATAACGCCTCCCGCCACGACAATAATATCGGGACGTCCCAAGCGTTTTAATTCTTCTATAACCTGCGGCACAAGCGTTTTGTGACCAGCGGCAAGCGATGAGACACCTAACACGTGAACATCGTTTTCAACAGCCTGACGAGCCGCTTCTTCGGGTGTTTGAAACAAAGGCCCCATATCCACATCGAATCCGCAATCGGCATATCCTGTTGCCACTACCTTGGCGCCACGGTCGTGACCGTCCTGTCCCATTTTGGCGATCATGATGCGAGGCTGACGACCCTCTTTCTTAGCAAACACTTCCGCCAGTTCAACGGCTTTCTTAAAGTCGCTGTCGTTTTTTGTTTCTGATGAATACACTCCTGATATTGTTCTGATTATTGCTTTATAACGTCCTGAAATTTCTTCACAGGCATCTGAAATCTCTCCCAGCGAAGCGCGAAGTCCTGCCGCTTTAACGGCCAAATCGAGCAGGTTGCCTTTCTTTGTCCGCACACATTCCGTAATGTCAGCCAGAGCTTTCTTTACGTTTTCCTCGTCGCGTTCGTCGCGCAGTTCCTTTAAACGCCGAATCTGTTGCTCCCTGACAGCCGTGTTATCAATCTCAAGGATGTCAATAGGATCTTCTTTTTCCAGACGATATTTGTTTACTCCTACAATGGCTTGAACGCCCGAGTCAATACGCGCTTGCGTACGGGCGGCCGCCTCTTCGATACGCATCTTAGGAAGACCCGTTTCAATGGCTTTGGCCATACCGCCCATGCTTTCTATTTCCTGTATCAATGCCCAACCTTTCTGTACGAGTTCGTGCGTAAGCGTTTCTACATAGTAAGAACCCGCCCAAGGGTCAATCTGTTTACATATCTGCGTTTCTTCCTGTATATAAATCTGTGTGTTACGCGCTATGCGGGCGGAGAAATCGGTCGGTAAAGCGATTGCTTCATCCAGCGCATTGGTATGCAGTGACTGGGTGTGTCCTAATGTAGCCGCCATCGCTTCGATACATGTACGCCCGACGTTATTAAACGGATCCTGTTCGGTAAGCGACCATCCTGACGTCTGACTATGTGTACGCAACGCCAGCGATTTCGGATTTTTAGCCCCGAAACTTTTAACAATCTTCGCCCATAACATACGCGCCGCACGCATCTTGGCAATCTCCATAAAATGGTTCATACCGACGGCCCAGAAGAACGACAAACGTGGCGCAAAAGCATCGACATCAATACCTGCGTTTATTCCGGCGCGAAGATATTCCATTCCGTCGCAAAGCGTATATGCCATTTCAATATCGGCTGTCGCTCCGGCTTCCTGCATATGGTAACCCGATATGGATATTGAATTGAACTTAGGCATTTTCTGTGATGTATATTCGAAGATATCGGCAATAATCTTCATGGAGAACTCCGGCGGATAAATATAGGTGTTACGCACCATAAATTCTTTCAGGATATCATTTTGAATCGTCCCTGCCATTTCTTCCAGTCTAGCACCCTGTTCCAGGCCTGCATTTATATAAAACGCAAGTACGGGAAGGACGGCACCGTTCATTGTCATGGAGACAGACATCTGATTCAAAGGAATGCCATCGAACAACACTTTCATATCTTCCAGAGAACAGATTGACACGCCCGCTTTCCCGACGTCGCCTACAACACGGGGATTATCGGCGTTATAACCGCGGTGCGTCGGAAGGTCGAAAGCTACTGAGAGTCCTTTCTGGCCTGATGCCAAATTACGACGATAGAAAGCATTTGATTCCTCGGCAGTAGAAAATCCCGCATACTGACGTATTGTCCACGGACGCGTCACATACATACCGCTATAAGGGCCACGTAAATAAGGCGGAAGGCCTGCGGCATAATGAAGATGTTCCATCCCGTCGAGGTCTTCTTTCGTATAAACGGATTTCACCTGTATCTGTTCAGGCGTATTCCAATCGGCTTCGACACCGTTGGATTTGCTCCATTCCGTCACATTCAATGCGACAAAACCGGATTTTATATCTATATTTTTAAAGTCTGGCTTCATATCTCTCAACTTCCTATATTCATTTTTTGATTAAACATTCGTAATGTTTCAAGCACATTGCTCTTTACATTGATAAAGTGGTCAATTCCTGCAGCTTTAAGGTCGTCCATACATGCCGGCGCTCCAGCCACGACAAATAATTCCTTATCTCCGATCAACTTAAATGCTTCAGGGGCAAACACTGCATATTCATCGTCGCTTGAACAGAGGACAATGATATCTGCTTTCTTTTCACGCGCAGCTTCAATGCCATCTTTTACGGTTTCGAAGCCTAAATTATCAATAATCTCATATCCTGCACAGGCAAAGAAATTCGATGAGAACTGAGAGCGTGCCAGACGCATCGCAAGGTTTCCGATGGTAAGCATAAACACCTTCGGCCTGCGACCGCTCTTTTCCGTTGCAAGGCGAAGCGTCTCAAAATCAAATGCTCCGCGAGAAAAATCTAATCTGGTAACGGTAGCGCTCCCGCATCCGCATCCGCAATCACAACCGCTGTCCGGCGTTTCAATTTTGTCGCCTGCCGTTTCCGTAAAATTAGGATACTGATTTGTTCCAAGCAAACTCAACCGACGCGTCGCTATCATCATTCTGCGTGCTTTGTTCGATTCATTGACAGCCTGCTGAACTTCACCGTTGTTTGCCGCAATCGTAAAACCGCCTTTGTCTTCGACGTCAAGGAACAACTTCCACACAGCTTCGGCCAGCGAGTACGTAAGCGTTTCTATATAATATGAACCGGCGGCAGGGTCTACGACTTTGTCAAAATGACATTCTTCCTTCAACAGCAACTGCTGATTGCGTGCAATACGTTCTGAAAAATCATCCGGTGTCTTAAAGATTTCGTCATAAGGTGAAACCGTAATAGAATCTACCCCTGCAATAGCGGCCGACATCGTTTCTGTCTGTGTACGAAGCAGATTTACATAAGCATCGAAAACCGTAAGATTCCATGCCGATGTACGTGCATGTGTCTTCATCTTACAGGCACAGACGCAATATCCATCTCCGCAACGATCCGGCTGCTTATCACAGTCCGACAGATAAGCCTTAACGATTTCCGCCCATAACCAACGGGCTGTGCGGAACTTTGCTATTTCCATAAAATAATTGGATGATATGCCGAAGTTGAATTTTATCTTTTTGGCTACTACCTCAACCGGCAGTCCCGCATCCGACAGTTTGGCAATCAGGTCATTCCCCCATGAGAGCGCATATCCGAGTTCCTGCGTAATATACGAGCCTGCATCATTCAGGAAACATGCGTCGACAGCAAGTACACGATATCCTGGTAACGCTTCGCCTGCTTTAACAACAGCCACCGCTTCGTTCACCCAATCATCGTCTAACACAGTACCATCAACCAAAGGTCTCTTATATGGGTTATACGCCACAGAACCCTTGCATTTTGACGTATCCGCACCTTTCGTCCCGAACAGTTCGGCCAGGATGCCAATTAATTCAACGGCCTTACGGTTACATGTTTTAAAATTAAGTTCTGTCTTTTCAGGACAAATACCGTCGAGCAACAAGGCTACATTTGCTTCGTTAACCTCATCTCCTTTCAGGTGAAAACCTAATGATGTAACACCGCTTTCCGCTACTATTTTTTTTGCTTTTTCATTAGCATCCCTGTAGTCAATTACATCAATATCTTGACGTACGAGCCATGAATTACAAATTTTTGTTCCGCGTACATACGGAAATTCTCCGGGCAACGATGCTGTTATCGCCAACCCTTCAATATCTTCGGCGCAATAAAAAGGATTTACGTCGAATCCCTCGCCTGTCTTCCAAATCATCTTTTTCCCAAACGGAACCCCCTTAAGATCGGCTGTAATCTTATCTGTCCACTGCTGTGCAGATACGGGTGGAAACTCTGGGAAAAGCGTTTCTGTTGCTTCTGCCATAAATTTAAAAAGTTAATATTTTGATTTGTTGATATTAAAAAAAAGCAATTATTTCCTGCTATATATTTGTGTGTATTCATTGACATATTATGAGAAATCGAAAAATTCATTGTCCTTTATATAACCATGCTTGCCGATGGTCAGGATTTTGACGAATCTTATTCAAATAAGAAAGCGCCTGTTCTTCATTAGAAAACTGTTGTACATAAACGCGAACCTTGCCGTCGTTTACAATTATACCGGCGCTATCTGCAATATCGCTTTTCAAACTATTGATATGTCTCTGCGCCCGTGCACGGGTATCAAAACTTCCGATAATCACATAAAATTTGCCCGCCACAGCGGATGAAGATTTTGTTGCCGTCG
>JAIRMH010000132.1 GCA_031258835.1 Tannerella sp. | reverse complement strand
ACAAAGGCAAACGGATCTCTGTCGTATCCCATGGCATCGGATGTGACAATATGGACATTGTGATCAACGAACTCGACGCACTGGTCAATATTGATCTCACAACGCGCACCGTCCGTCCCAAATTTCGTCAACTCACGATGGTGCGTATCGGCACATCCGGCGGCTTACAGCCATTCACCCCAACAGGCGCATACGTCGCTGCGGAAAAATCAATCGGCTTCGACGGGGTCATATATTTTTATAAAGAGAATGAAAAGATACGGGATATGCGTATGGAAGACGAACTGATCCGCCAACTGGACTGGAATATCACCGGCATCCGTCCGTATGTCGTTTCCGCGGACACTTCACTCATCGAACAGATCACAAAAGACGATATAATCCGCGGCATAACGATCGCCGCCAATGGATTCTACGGCCCACAGGGACGAAAACTGCGCCTTTCGCTTACCGACCCGGCACTAAACCATAAGATAGCGACTTTCCGTTTCGAAGACCATTGCATCACAAACTACGAAATGGAGAGTTCTGCTTTGGCCGGACTTGCCACGATGATGGGACATCGCGCCATAACCGTCTGTTGCCTTATCGCCGGCCGCATCCACAAAAATATGAATACGAATTACAAAGACAATCTCCCCATACTGATAGAAAAAGTACTGGACAGAATCTAAAAGCAACTTCCCAAAATATTTCCCGCTTCGGAGTAAATACATAAGTAGTTTTCCTATTGTTTTCCTGCTTCGGAGCGGCTCCGAAGCAACTTTACAAAAGATTTTCCGCTTAATAAAAACTTATGAATCGGTTTTACAAAAGATTTCCTACTTAATAAAAACTTATGAAGCGGTTTTACAAAAGATTTTTGCTATGACAAAGTTCTAGGATTGAAAAAAAGACGCCGCAAAACGACAAAAGATAGCTCTTTTATGTATTAAATCGGATTTCGGTTAATGATTTGATATGAAAGCAGGTGTTGTCGTCAAGTCAGATAGTCTTTTAGTTTTATGCGAAGGATCTTTAGGGTTTGCGTGATGCGGTATTCCACTGTTTTGACGGATATTCCCAGCTCTTTGGCGATATTTGCATTGGTAGAGATACCGAAGCGACTGCGAACAAATACTTCGCGATAACTTTCCGGAAGTTCGTCAACAGCCTTACGTATCATAACCGCCAGTTCGTTGGCCAAATAATAATTGGGATCATCTATTCGATCCTTCATCTTTTCATAAAGCATATTGTGAATCCTTTCGCGATATAGGCGTTGTTTGATTGCATTCAGGCACCGGTATTTGACGGCTGCAAACAGATAGGCTTTGAGCGAAACCTCAATTACCAGAGTTTCCCGTTTTTCCCAGAGATAAATCATATATTCCTGCACTAATTCTTCGGCATCCGCGTCCGGAACATACCGGGAAGCATATTCGCACAAAGGAGAATAATAGCGCTCGAACAGCTTTTTGAAACTGTCCCGGTCACCTTTGTTCAATAAGGCAATCAAATTTTGTTCGTCCATAATAGAATTCCGTAAAAATAATTACAATTATTCGAAATTTTATCCGAATAATATGTGAATTTACTAAAATTTATTGTATTGCGGACAATTCTTGCAAGAAATTTTCAAAAAAATCAAAAAAAAGGGAGGGATGTTTAGGGTATGGGGGTATAAAATTGACTTATATATGGCGACTTCATAAATATTTTATGAACGAAATAAAAAGACGAGAATGCAGGAATTATTTGATAAATCGCAATTGATGGCCTATTTGCAGGAAACGCTCCCGGCAAAAGACAAAAAAAAGGTAGAAGAATGGCTACGGAACGATCCAGCAAACGAAGCGGAACTGATGCAGATCGCTCGTATCTGTCATGCTGCCCAAACCGGTGACCGTATCCGTCAACGCAATACGCAGGCCTCTTTTGGGAAGGTTGAACGGAAGATACGGCAACATAGCCTGAAAGTATGGCTTGTTCGTACAGCGGGTGTAGCAGCGGGTGTGGCCGCGTGCATTACTGTGGGCGCTATCCTGTCTGCCGTTCTGTTCTATCGCACGCCTATGCAGGAGGAACTCGTCTACCATACTATTGAAGTTCCTGCGGGGCAGCGGGTCAAACTCCTGCTTGCCGACGGCACGATGGTGTGGCTAAATGCGCAAACGCGATTCACCTATCCGGCTATCTTCGGTAAGGATACGCGCCGGGTCATGCTGGACGGCGAAGGGCTGTTCGAGGTAGCACCCGACACTCAGCGCCCTTTTACGGTGCAGACCGCCGGACATTACGTGACCGCACTTGGCACTGTTTTTGATGTATACGCCTACGGAAATAGCAGCACCTTTGAAACGATTTTGATTGAAGGTTCTGTCGAGATAGCCGCCCGCGACAAAGTCGGAAACCGAACCGGCGCCTGGCGGATGAAACCCGGATACAGACTTTGGCATGACGAACAGACGCGACAGATGAAGTCACTCAGGATAAACACGGACGATTATATTTCGTGGACAAACGGACTGTATCACTTCAACGATATTACTTTTGCAGAGATGGTTCGACGGTTGGAACACTACTATAAAACAGAGATCATCATCCGTGACTCGTCAGTTATGAACTACCGCTGTACCGGTAAATTCCGCCAGCACGAAAGTATCACCGATATCATGGACGTAGTAAAAAGCGATATGCCTTTCAGCTATTCGTATGATAAGGATCTGAACAAACTGATTATTTGTAAACGCGGAAAGAAAAATAACAAATGAGAGAGTGAAAAACATAAATATTTACCTGAAAAACAGATTTGCCTATGAAACATTAAAAGAAATAGAATGACCGAAAAAAGACAAAAGCCGGAAAGTATTTGCAGTACTCCCCGGCGCATCAAGTCTTTATACACTGTGTGAAATGTATTTATTAATCAAAAAAACTTGACAGACAAAATTATGAAAAATATCAATTGCAGGTATACAATACCTGGACAAAGTATCAAAAATTTATTATTTATTATGAAACTTACTATCGTGTTACTTATGTTCGTCTTCCTGCATGCAGGTGCAGCTGAGGTACATTCTCAGGGGGCCAGGGTGACGATAGATGCAGATCAGGCGACTTTGGCGGAAGTCCTGGACGAAATGGAACGCCAGACAGAGTATTTGTTTTTCTATAATAAGAAAAATGTGAATGCAAACAAGTGTGTGAAAGTAAAGGTGAAGGACACTCCGGTATCGGAGGTGCTGGATAAAACGCTGGATGATGACGTAGCATACATAATGGTTAATGATCATATTATCCTGTCTAAAAAGAAAGATGACGGCATAAATGCTATTTTCCAACAGGTGCAACGAATCACGGGAACCGTAAAAGATATTTATGGAGAAGCCCTGAGCGGCGCCAATGTCATGGAAAAAGGAACAACGAACGGGACGATGACCGACATGGATGGAAATTTCTCGCTGATAACGGCAAATAATGCTGTGCTACAAATCTCTTATATCGGATATATTACGCAAGAAATAAGTGTATTGTCAGAGAATAAAGGGAGAGAGAATAAACCTATTTTAATCACTCTGTTAGAAGACAATCAGATGCTTGACGAAGTGGTCGTCGTCGGTTATGGTACGCAGAAAAAAGTGAATCTGAC
>JAIRMH010000326.1 GCA_031258835.1 Tannerella sp. | reverse complement strand
GATCTGCTTTCCGACGAGAACATCCGCAAGGCGTTAGACATCTGCGAGGAGAGTTGTTTTACAGACAAAGAGTTGGATATCTACGAGCACTACTGGGATGCTATCAGCACGGAAAAAGCGGCTCTATCCACCAGTCACGAAGAAGGAAAAGCGGAAGGAAAAGCAGAAGGTGAAGCCATCGGACTAGCAAAAGGAAAAGTTGAAGGATTAGCGGAAGGCGAAGTTATCGGAAAAGCTAAAGGATTAGCGGAAACGGCCATACGTTGTGCCGAAAGAGGCATGTCGGTGGAAGAAATTGCCGAACTGACGGCGCTCTCCGTCGACGAAATACGCATGATTCTGAAGCAAAACAACCTTTAAATTCACGGATCAATACTCGCCGGCACTGTCGATGACGACGCGAGAGATCGTCCGCATCCGTGTTTTTTTTCATGTGCGTATGCAGTATCGTATCCCTTTTTGAGAGGGGGCATGGTAAGTTCAATTAGTAAATGCAACAAAACGGGAAAAAAAATATCAACAATCAATTGTCAATTGACTTTTTTTATTTACCTTTGCACCCGCAAATTTTTAAATTTAAAGAAAAAATAAAGTTATGAACAACTATGAAACCGTTTTCATTTTGACTCCCGTTTTATCTGATGCACAGATGAAGGAAGCGGTAGAAAAAATCAAAGAGACATTGATATCTCATAATGCGGAGATTATCAATGAAGAGAACTGGGGCCTGCGCAAACTGGCCTACCCTATCAACAAGAAGTCCACCGGCTTCTATCAGCTTATTGAGTTTAAAGCGACTCCGAATGTGATCGAGATTCTTGAAACGCAATTCCGTCGCGACGAACGTGTGATTCGTTTCCTCACTTTCCGTCAGGATAAGTTTGCCGCCGAATATGCGGCTAAGAGAAGAAGTCTCAAATCATCAGCCGACGAGGCGAAGAAAGAAGCGAAAACGAAAGAATACAAACCAATAGAAGAAACGACTAATTAAGGAGGATTTCATCATGGCAATAACAAACAATAATCAAAACAATTCCGAAATCAGGTATCTTACACCCATGTCGATGGATGTAAAAAAGAAAAAATACTGCCGTTTCAAAAAAAGTGGTATTAAATACATTGATTATAAAGACCCTGAATTTCTTAAGAAGTTCCTTAACGAACAGGGAAAAATCCTTCCGCGTCGGATCACCGGCACTTCGCTGAAATTTCAGCGTCGTATAGCGCAGGCAGTTAAGAGAGCGCGTCATTTGGCATTGCTGCCTTATGTTACCGATTTAATGAAATAATAAAAAGAGAGGAGACGGAATATGGAAATTATTTTGAAAGAAGATGTAGCAAATGTAGGCTACAAAGACGATGTCGTAAACGTTAAAAGCGGTTACGGACGCAACTTTCTCATCCCGCAAGGTAAGGCAGTTATCGCATCGGAATCTGCAAAGAAAGTATTAGCTGAAAATAAAAAACAGCGTGCACATAAGTTGGCGAAAATAAAACAAGACGCGCTTGACCTTGCCGCAAAAATGGAAAGCGTGACGCTTACTATCGGCGCAAAAACAAGTTCTACCGGAACGATCTTCGGCTCGGTGACAAACATTCAGATTGCCGAAGAGCTATCGAAGAAAGGGTTTGAAATAGACCGTAAAACAATTACTATTAAAGATTCCGTGAAGGAATTAGGAAGTTACAACGCCTTTGTACGTTTACACAAAGAGGTATCCGTAACAATTCCTTTTGAAGTTATCTCTGATAATTGATAAAACCGGAAGCCAAACATCAAGGAAGCCGATCAAAATCTACTGCAAATTTGTTGCATAATTTAATTTATAAGGATTGATAATAGAAACCTGTCGCCCTTGCAAGCGACAGGTTTTTTTTGTTGAGACGTACATCGTTATCGGAATTTCACGTAAAATATTCACTTCCGGCTATACATCGCAGATACGAATACACTTTTCCAGCGAGGCAATCTTATCCGGTTGTTTCGGGACAAATTCCTGTCCTACAAAACCTTTATATCCGACTTCGACGAGAGAGCGCATGATCGCGGGATAGTAAAGTTCCTGCGTCTCATCGATTTCCGCACGTCCCGGATTTCCTCCGGTATGAACATGTGAGAAATACGAATGATATTTACGGATGTGTTCGATGATATCGCCTTCCATTATCTGCATGTGATAAATATCATACAGCAGTTTGAAATTAGGCGATCCCACACGCCGACATAGTTCTACGCCCCAGACGGTATGGTCGCACAGATAATCTTTATGTCCTATGCTGTTCAGCAGTTCCATCGTCAACACGACATTATATTTTTCCGCTATGGAAGTAATCCGCTTCAGCCCTTTTTCGCAGTTTTCCCATCCCTGCAAATCTGTGACGCCATTACGTCGGCCCGAAAAACAAATCAGATTGGTTAATCCCGCCTCCGCCACCATAGGTATGACGTTCTCATAACTTGCAACCAATTCGTCGTGAAGTGACGGGTCATTAAATCCGCGGTCTATGCCTAGGCCTGCACCCTGCGCCATTGCGACAGTCAGGCCATGCGACTTTACAACCGGCCAATCTTTCGGATCCAGCAATTCCACCGATTCTATTCCGATATTTTTACAAATATCACAAAACTCGTCCAACGGATAACTGCCGAAACACCATTTACTTACCGAATGGCGAATGTTTCCTTTAAGAGGTTCTTTTTCATCCTTTTTCTTTTTTTCCGACCGGTTGAGCGTAGCGTCTATATGACTTGTCGCCAGCATCGCGCCGCTAGCCAGCGCAGTCTTAATCGCTGTTCTTCGTGAGATAGATTTCATAGATATACTTTTAAATTAATAATTGATAGTTTTTTATTACCTGCAAATATAACGATATTAACCCGAATAAAAAAACATGAAGATTATTTTGCAAAAAAAACTACATCACATCCGGAGACAAGAGAATTACATGTATTGAACAAGAAATTGCAACTCTTACATGATAGAGGTTACATACGGGCTGCGGTTGGCGACGAAAAAGAATGCATATTTTTTTAAGCTAAAGCCCACAAAAATAGGATATTACACTCATCTATTGAATCTACAAATATCATATTTCTTGTTTTTTTTAGTCCATTCATAAAATTGTTACTATATTTGAGGCAATGAAAGCAATGAAAATAAAAATAATAGCGTGCATTTCTCTGATATTTGCCATATGTGGAGATCTGATTGCATCTGACATTTGCATATCGGAGATTCGAATATCCGGGAATAAGAAAACGAAAGATTTCACGATCCTGCGGGAATTACCATTCCGGGAAGGAGACGTCATGCCGGAAGACAAACTTATTTACCTGCTGAATGTTGCAACGGAAAATTTGAATAACATATCGCTTTTTAATTTTGTTTATATTGATTATATGCCCGATTTGCTCGACCGGCAGGATTGTCTATCGTGTATCGTGATGATTCGCGTCGAAGAAAGATGGTATTACTGGCCGCAGGTCAGCCTCAAATTCGAAGACCGCAATTTAAGTAACTGGCTGCACGAGGGAGAGTTTGACCGCATAACCATAGGCTGGGGGATGCGAATATACAACGTTTTCGGGATGAGGCATAAAATCACGCTAAGCGATTATTTCGGATACGAAAAAGGAGGAAGATTGGCTTACTCAAACATCGCATTAGACAAAAAACGCACCCAACTGCTTAGTTTCAGCATAAGCGCACTGTTTAACAAGACACTCAACGCTTACTCGTCAAACGATAAAGTGACTTACATAAAAAATCCCGACCGGTTTATGGAGCGCGCGGTCGAAGGCGTCGTCAGTTATTCGTACAGGCCGGGAATCCGTATGACACATTCGTTTGACATCGGATATAGATGGGAGCATTTGGACGATACCATATTAATACTGAACAAAGATTATTGGGGAACAGATCATCTTATAAACAACTCATTCATTTTCTCGTACAAATACAGTTACGAGCATCGGGATTATATCGTTTATCCGACAAAAGGTTATTATATCGGCGCAGATGTAACGGGAATAACCGCCGACAAAATGCGCTTTTTATACGGCGAACTAAATCTGAGGCTCCAATATTACCGGGAATTTGTCCCGCGCTGGTTTTGGAGTTCAAGGTTGAATACCGGAGTTTCATTCAAAAACAAGCGGGCATACACTTATGACCGCCACATAGGATACGAAGAAAAATATATCACCGGATATGATTATTATGTCATCGACGGACAGC
Source organism: Tannerella sp. (assembly GCA_031258835.1). GTDB lineage: Bacteria > Bacteroidota > Bacteroidia > Bacteroidales > Tannerellaceae > Tannerella. The sequence goes on along the minus strand of JAIRMH010000326.1, from coordinate 19,214 downwards.
ACCATGCAATCTTCAATAATGACCTGCGGTTTTTGGTTATGCCGAAAAAAATTTTCAACCTGTGGTCTGGAAACAGTTCTGCAAAATTCACCAAAATACACTTCACCTTATACGCGAAACTGATGTACGACGCCGGATACGTACATCATTCATACCGTCACGAGAACAATACGCTGGCAAACACATTCCTTTGGGGAAGCGGCATAGGGCTTGACCTCGTGACCTATTATGATATCGTACTCAATTGCAGTTATGCCATCAATAAAATGGGCGAAAGAGGCTTTTATTTCGGGATAAAAGCGCCGGTTTTTTAATCCGGCTATTTGATTTTCCCCCTTACATCTTCAAGATATTCCTTCATCCTCGTCGTATCTTTCGCCGCTATTATCTCCTGCAATGTTGCCAGTTTCTCCTGAATACGCGCTATCTGATTAGGAGTGCGGGGATTAAACAGGATCTCCGTCAGCAGATAATCATCTTCGGACAGAAGTCCGCGGGCAATCTTCATATGACGTTTGAATGTCGTCCCCGGTGCATCCTGATGCACCATTGTCGCAGCGAACACCAACGTAGAGGCAAACGGAATGCCGAGCGAATAAGCAACTACTTTATCATGCTCTTCAAATGTATAATCAAAGATGTTCAGATTTAACTTGTCATATAAATCTTTAAAAAATATTCTCCCCAGATAGTCGCCTTCCGAAATGATGATTGTATTCTCTTTCGCAAGGTTGGTAAGATTGGCAAAAGTAGGGCCAAACATTGGATGAGTAGAAACATAAGGGAATCCGCATGCCGCATAAAACTCTTTAAGATTCGTTTTTACCGAAGCGATATCCGAAATGATACAATTTGGTTTCAGATACGGAAACACCTGCTTAAAGGCATCAATAGTATAGCTGAGTGTGACACAATTGATAACGAGTTCCGGCGCAAAGTCTTTTATCTCCTCCGGCGACTGCATACGTATCGCATTATAAATAAAACGCATCCTCAAAGGATCTTTTTCCAATACAGCCACATCATGTTCAAAACTAAGCAAATCGGCGAAGAAAGACCCCATCTTTCCCGCGCCCAAAATTAATATTTTCATTTTGTATACATCATTTATTCATTATCATCATCTGCTGACGAACGGATTCTTCGTGTATTTCCGTAAGGATCTTTTTTACAAAATCGACATTAAGATCCATTGAAGCGCCCATTTTGGTGCGGTTTTCCAATATCTCGCCATAACGGGGTGTTTGCAGAATCGGCATATTATGTTCTTTTTTATAAATACCAATTTCACGCGATATACGCATCCGTTTCGCCAACAGTTCAAGCAAACCCTCGTCTATACTGTCTATCTGATGGCGTAACTCCGAGAGATTTTCGGTTGTCTGCGTGACATCGCGTATGACAAGAAGATTCAGCACATAGTCAAGTACATCAGGCGCGATCTGCTGAGAGGCATCGCTCCATGCTTCGTCAGGATTACAATGCGATTCGATAATCAAACCATCGAAATTAAGGTCCATCGCTTGCTGACACAACGGCGCTATCAACTCGCGTTTGCCGCCAATATGACTCGGATCACACAAGATAGGCAAATTCTGGTAACGGCGACGTAATTCTATCGGTATATGCCACAGCGGCAGATTACGGTACATCTTTTTATCATAAGAACTAAAGCCGCGATGAATAACACCTATCCGACGAAGCCCCGCTCCATAAATACGTTCGATGGCGCCTATCCACAAATCGATATCGGGATTGACCGGATTCTTAATCAGGACAGGTATGTCAACTCCTTGCAGCGCATCGGCAATCTCCTGCATGGCAAAAGGATTCGCCGACGTACGGGCGCCTATCCACAAAATGTCAATCCCGGCTTTAATGGCTTCAAATACATGATCGCGTGTTGCGACCTCAGTCGACACATACATGCCGGTCTCTTCTTTAACCTTTTTCAACCACAGCAAACCGGTCGAGCCTACGCCCTCAAATCCTCCCGGTTTCGTGCGCGGCTTCCATATTCCGGCGCGAAAGATCTTTATCTCCTTTGCGGCTAAAGATCTCGCCGTATTCAACACCTGTTCTTCCGTCTCCGCACTGCACGGACCGGCAATCACCAATGGACGTTTTCCATCTACGTTCGGCAGTAAAATTGAGTGTAATTCTAACTTTTCCATATAACTTCATTTTTTAATTTATTCAATATTCACATTAAATTTTGTATTCCGGCTTGTTTTCTTTCGGTAATCAATTTGCTTTACCCGTTCGAGCGCTTTTTCCAATAAATGATTTTTACAACAAAGTGAAATCCGTATGTACCTGTCGCCGGCGTTCCCGAAAATGAAGCCTGGCGTGACAAACACATTTGCCTCATACAATACTGTATTTGCCAGTGTTTCCCCATTTTCCGCCTCATCGGATATACGTCCCCACAGAAACATCCCAACCTGTTTTTCGTCGCAGGTGCAACCCAGCGCTTCCATTATTTGTCCCGCAAGGGCGCGGCGGCTACGATATACGACATTCATGTTGTCATACCATTCCTTCCCGGCTTTAAGAGCCTCTACTACAGCCGATTGCATTGGCCGGAACTGTCCGGAATCGACATTGCTCTTTACTTTCAATATCCATTGTAGAAAATCGGCGTTCGACGCAAGCATTGCCATCCGCCAGCCGGGCATATTATGCGACTTACTCATCGAATTAAGTTCTATACATATATTTTTAGCGCCCGGAACGCTTAAAATACTCTGCGGATGCTCGTTCAAAATAAAACTATACGGGTTATCGTTACAGATGACTATTCCATGACGGCATCCGAAATCTACCAGTTGTTCATACAATTTCGCACTTGCATCGGCTCCCGTAGGCATATTGGGATAATTCGTCCACATCAGCCTGACGGCAGGTTTCGCAGCTTTACGCCTTTCCGCAAGCAAACGCTCCAGAGCGTCGAAGTTCGGATACCAGCCGTTATTTTCGTCTAACTTATATGAAACGATGTCTGCGCCGACCAATTTACTTACCGAAGTATACGTAGGATATCCCGGATTAGGGACGAACACACCATCCCCAGGATTAAGAAATGCCAGGGAGATATGTAAAATTCCTTCTTTCGAGCCTATCAACGGCAGTATCTCCCGTTTCGCATCCAGTTCCACGCCATACCAGCGAAAGTACCATTCCGCAAACCCCTCACGCAAAGCCGGTATACCTGTATAAGGCTGATAACCGTGTACGTCATCTTTTTGCGTTTCGCGACAAAAGACCTCCACGACCTGCTCCGAAGGAGGCAAATCCGGACTGCCAACGCCAAGATTAATGACATCTTTACCGGCTGCGTTCATCTCCGCAATCTCTTTCAGTTTCTTCGAAAAGTAATATTCCTCCACACTCCCGACCCTGTCGGCCGGACGAATACCGAAGATTTTGTTCTCTTTCGTTATCTCCACGTGCGGGCATTGCTCCGGCTTTGCGGCAGGACAATCATCAAACACTTTGTTTTCCTTCTGCATATTCTCCCAGAATTTTTAAGTCTTTCGTTAACGGCATAATAGCATCCAATGCTTGTTTATACCGGGTATAATCCGAATAAGTCAAGTTTACGTAAAACAGATATTCCCATTCCCGTCCGATAATCGGCAGCGATTGTATCTTTGTGAGATTCATATCATAAAACGACAATATGGTCAGCGCTTTGGAGAGGCTTCCGGCAGTGTGAGGCAAGGCGAAAACGACAGACGATTTATTTTTCGTTACGCCTCGCATAATATCTTCCGCATTCCACTTGTCGGCAATAACAAGGAAGCGGGTAAAATTCCTGTTATTCGTTTCAATGCCCTCCGCAAGTATTTCAAGACCATAAATTTCGGCGGCCAATTTGCCGCATACCGCAGCATGACCGTCTAATTTTTGCTCGGCAATCCATTTTGCGCTCAACGCGGTATCTTCCTTTTCTACAATCTTTACGCCGGACAACGTTTGAAGATACTCGGCACACTGCATCAATGCAATGGGATGAGAGTTTACCTCTTTCACATCAGACAGACGCGTACCGGGCAGAGCGACAAGCGAATGGGATATACGCAACTTATATTCCCCAATAATCAAACACTCACTCTGCCGGATAAGTTCATGATTCTGCAACAAACTCCCGGCGATCGTGTTTTCAATTGCCATAAGACCAATGACAGAGGTGTCGTCATGTATCTGTTTTATGACCTCTTTGAATGTATTACATCCGATAATTTCAATATCTTCTCCCTCGAAATAATAGTGGGCCGCCACATCGTGGTACGAACCAATAACTCCCTGAATTGCAACTTTTTTCATCATTTATATCATTTAATATCTAAACTCTAAGTATCTATATAATAAGATTTTGCAATCTCCCTCTGTTAAAATATAAAAGTCCCACCGTCACTACGGCAGGACTTTTATATTTTATATCTCAAATTATCTTCTCAATCTTTAATACATATAAAATTCCTGCCTTCACTCGCTAAAGTAAAAGTAAAAATAGATATATGTATTAAAATAATGTCTCATTTATCAAGCATTTTGGCCACAAATATACGCACTTTTTTCAAGCCGCCAAACAAAACGTCGTTTTTTTAGAAAAAAAATTACCCGTAGCAGGGTGGCAAGATCACGACGCCCTTACCTTAAGCTAACGGTTAATCGCTATCTTCGCCCGTAGTGGACTTTCACTCCAAGTTATTAATCATGCACAGCACATAAGCAAAAGGGAGACTTTTTCTCAAAAGGCTCCCTTTTTACAGGTTTTAATAGGTATTAGTCTCTAAGGCAAAAAGATTGTTTAGGTTATCGGTGCAAAGGTGAGCATTATTTGAGATCCCTGCAACTTTTTTTTTATATTCTACAACATGTTTTTGGTACTTTTTGGCGATTGCGTCTATTTTTTTTTGAAAAAAGCCTGTTTTTAACACAATTCTTTCTATATCATTGTGGAGTATACGCAATTTCCATACCCGGCATCGCATCTAAAATTTGTCCATCCGAAAAGATTTCGACACCATTCACAATAGTTTTCCACACCGAACACCGAAAAGTATGCCCTTCAAACGGAGACCACCTACATTTATATAATATGTTTTCTTTCGATACCGTCAATGGCTTATCCGGATCTACCAACACAATATCGGCATAATAACCTTCGCGAATATATCCTCGTCTGTCGATACGGTATAAGTCTGCAGGATGATGCGACATCTTTTCCACGACTTTTTCCGGTGTAAAAATACCGTCCGCCGCCATGTCGAGCATTGCAAGCAACGAATGTTGAACTAACGGTCCGCCCGAAGCGGCGGTGAGACAATTGCCTTCTTTTTCAGCAGGAAGATGAGGCGCATGATCCGTAGCAACTACGGCAATCGTATCATCATTTACGGCATTACGCAACGCGTCACGGTCTCTATCTGTTTTTATGGCTGGATTCCATTTGATAAGGTTGCCATACTGTTTATAATCATCATCGCTAAACCAAAGATGATGCACGCAAACTTCGCCCGTTATACTGCGTCCGTCCAGCGCACCCCGGTCGAGCAGGGACAACTCCTTAGCCGTAGATAAGTGGAAGATATGCAATCTTGTTCCAAGTTTTTTTGCCAGACCGACCGCTTCGGATGATGAGGCATAACAAACTTCTTCGCTCCTTATTTTCGGATGAAAAGAGATATCAAGGTTTGCTCCGTATTTAGCGGTATAATACGCTTTATTTCTGCGGATAATATCTTCTTTTTCCGCATGAACGGCAATCAGCAAATCCGTCTCGCCGAAAAAACGGCGCAATGAATCTTCTTTATCAACAAGCATATTGCCGGTAGACGACCCCAGGAAAAGTTTGATTCCGGGTACACGCTTACGGTCGAGTTTTGCTATCAGGCAGGCATTATCATTTGTCCCGCCGAAAAAAAACGAATAATTGGCAGCCGACACTTCCGACGCCCGTCGAAACTTCCATTCCAGCGTTTCGAGCGTTGTAGTCTGCGGAATCGTATTTGGCATATCCATATAAGTTGTCACGCCACCCGCGACAGCAGCCCGACTTTCACTCATGATATCTCCTTTATACGTCAATCCCGGTTCGCGGAAATGCACTTGTTCATCAATAACACCCGGCAGCAACCACTTGCCGGAAGCATCTATAACTTTTACATCTGCAGTCATATCTTCATCATCCGGGAACGCTCTTTTACATTCCCCGCCACAAAAATATCGGCCATCCGTATATTTTCGAGCCGCCGACAAATCATCTCCTTCATATACTCCGGCAATATATTTGCCATCTATCAACACAGAGCCTTTAAACGAACGTCCTTCGTTTATTATCAATGCACTCTTAATCAATGTTTTTGTCATATGAAGCTGATTATAAGGTTGTATTGTCAGCTATCAACTCTCCGTTTTTTTGGATATTTGCGAAAAAAACTCTGCCATTTGAGACGCAAAACACCAAACAATGCCTCTCCGAATATAGACGTATTCATTTTGGATGTTCCCCGTACACGATTGATAAAAACAATCGGCACTTCCAGCAATTTAAAACCACAATTACAGGCCGTAAACTTCATCTCTATCTGAAACGCATATCCTTTGAAATGAATCTTATCAAGTTCTATTGTCTCCAATACACAGCGACGGTAACATTTAAAACCTGCTGTCGTATCTTTTATCTTCATTCCCGTCACACAACGCACATATACAGATGCATAATATGACATCAACACGCGTCCCAACGGCCAGTTTACCACATTAACGCCATTAATATAGCGGGAACCTATTGCCACGTCGACATTTTGTTCCACACATGCAGCATAAAGACGCGGCAGATCATCCGGGTTATGACTAAAATCTGCATCCATCTCGAATATATAATCATATCCATGTTCAAGCGCCCACTTAAATCCGCGTATATAGGCTGTTCCAAGTCCTAATTTGCCGGAACGTTCTATTAAAAACAGACGCTCCGGGGATTTTTGCTGCAAATGCTTGACGATAGCGGCTGTACCATCGGGAGAGCCATCGTCTATAATAAGAATATTAAACGGTTTCTCCAGTCCCAATATGGCCTGGATAATTTTCTCTATATTCTCCCTCTCGTTATACGTAGGAATAATTACAATGCTGTCTGACATATACATTATATTAATATCTATTGTTTGAATGTGTAAAGATACGAAGATTTCCGCAATTCCATAGAATAAAATAAAAAAACACTGTTGTGTAGATTCAACATCACAATGCAACTTTATCATGCAAATATCGGAAGAAAATTTCTTTCCTCTAAATTTTTTTTGCCATGTTCGTCCAATATACACGAAAATACGCTATCTTTGTGCACGTCAAGGCCACAACATCTGTTCATAAACTTACTTTTTAATTGTTTATAAATTATTTATTTAAAGCTACAAAGATAGCATTTGTACATGAGAGTACGGCAGTAAGCGAAACAGGGGTGGCCTTGATTTTTATTTCATACGCTTGGAAAACACATGTTTTTAATGTACTTTTGGGCGTTATAATGTTAATAAAAATATTAGAGATATGTTGAAATTTAATTCGGAATTACGTGCGGAAGCGCGCGCATCACTAAAAGGGAAATGGAGAATAGCAGCAGTTATCACTCTCATTTATATGATAATAATTGCCTTAGCCATTCCGAGTTGGACGACCACCCTTAAGGGGTCGCAAGATTTCGTAATCACAATAAGCGGAATAAGTCCTTCTCTGTGTCTTTTTTTCTTACTGTTGGGAGGAACAGTTTTTAGATACGGGATGATCATCATTTTTCTACGATCCGTCAGGGAAAAACGGCTCGAAGCCGGCGACTTGTTCTCCGGATTCCGGAACTATGGTGCTGCATTGGCGACAATGCTGTTACGGCTCACGTATACCTTTCTGTGGTCATTGCTGCTGATTGTTCCCGGAATCATTAAAGCCTATTCGTACGCTATGACGCCGTACCTGCTGCACGACAATCCTGAACTTGGCGCGGAGACGCTGATATGCAAAAGCATGGAAATGATGAAAGGTCACAAGAAGAAACTTTTCCTGCTCAATTTGAGTTTCATCGGATGGGGGCTGTTGTGCGTTCTTACGCTGGGCATCGGAGTTCTGTGGCTGATTCCTTATGTGCAGTCCGCCCGCGCCGCTTTTTACGAAAACGTCCGCACCGCCGCAAAGGCATAGCGATTTTGAAAAGAACCAATACACGTCCGACAGGGAAATTGTTTATATCCCAATATTTCAGGGGTATGCCAACTGCCTCAATTTTAGCTTTTATGCGTTGTTCGATAGGCGATAACATGCCCATCTGTCCCAAAACTGCAAACACGCAGATTCAACCATCAAATGCAACAAAATTAGGTGGCGTCTGAAATTTTTACTTCATTAGAAGTATGAATTTACAAAAAAACTGTATTTTTGTCACGGATTATTCGGGATCAACGGGGTTATCCGGAGGTAACGGAGTTGAAACCGCTCCTGTTCAAATTTTAAAAATAAGGGATATGACTACAATTCGTTTTTGGCTTAATAATGCACGCACTACGGCTTTACCGCAAAGTATGTTGCCTGCGATTTTAGCTGTATGTATGGCGTCGCAAAATGAAGGATTTTCCTTTATGATGGGACTTTTAGCTGTTGTCGGCGTAATTGCCGGACATCTGGGGATGAATCTTTTTGATGATTATTTTGATTACAAAATCAAGAAGTCGGACTATCGAAATCAGATGCAGCATAAGGGTATGCGCGCCCGTATTCTGAAATGTGCGTATCTGACATCGGGCAAGGCGACTTTGAAACAATTATTCATTGTCAGCTGTTTGTTCGGAGCAACAGCGCTTTTAACAGGATTTGTTATTTATCTGTATCGAGGCAACGTAATTTTGTTATTAGCCATTCTTGCCACATTGCTTGGTTTGTCGTATTCGGGTGCGCCGTTCCGGTTGTCATATCACGGCCTTGGAGAAATCCTGATAGGAATAATGTTCGGGCCTATGTTGATGATTGGCGTCTATTACGCTACATGCGGCGTTTTTGACCGGTCGGTACTATTTGTATCCATTCCAGTAGGATTGTTAGTCGCTAACATTGTATATACGCACGCGATCATGGATTACGAACCGGATAAAGAAGTCGGGAAAATGACTTTTGCCGTGCTGTTAAAAGACAAAAAGAAAATGTTATTCTGTTTATTCCTGTTGCTTGCCGCAGCTTTTAGCTTTATCATAAGCGGAGTTATTAGCGGCTATTTATCACCCTTTTATTTACTGTCTTTACTGACCTTACCGATGGCCGTCAACCTGTTCTATCTGATGATTGAATTTGTACGTCATCCGGAGCGTAGTTTTTCCCCACGTTTCTGGATGGGGCCAATGAATAACTGGAAGCGAATACAAACCGCCGGCATTGAATGGTTTATGATTCGTTGGCTACTGGCGCGTAACTTATTATCGTTTTTCTGCCTGATCATAATGATTATCAGCCTTTTTCCTGTAAAATGAAGATGACTGTTTTTTCGTTAAACAAGGATAACAATTCGCCGTCTTAATCTTGTAAAATTGCGAATATGAAATCATTATTTTATCTACCATGGTGGTTTTTTAAAGCTCGTATTCTTGGTGTCAAGCGCCCGTTACAAACCGTTTTGTTTATCTCGGACAAATGCAACCTGGCATGCAAACATTGTTCGGTTTACCGCACGACGAACCCAAACGTCAAAAGCTATGAACAAATAAAGGAAGAATTGGAATATTCGTATAACTTAGGTTCGCGGTTTGTCGATTTCGAAGGCGGAGAACCCACTTTGTGGCACGACGGGGATAAAAATTTAAACAGTCTGATACGACTATCAAAAAAAATCGGTTTTTACTCCGCAACCATAACAACGAACGCTTTTCAGCCGTTTAGCGGCAGCGAGGCGGATTCTATCTGGGTAAGCCTGGACGGATTGGGAAAATACCACGACGACATACGCGGGAAAGGCGTATTTGAAAAACTTGTTAAACATATCGAAGAAGCAAATCATCCACGTATAAGTGTAAATATGGTTATAAACAGTAGAAATTATACGTCTGTCGGGGAAACTGTCGAATTTGTAAAAAACAATCCCCACATTCGTTCAATCTCACTGAATTTCCATAATCCTTATCCGGGAACGGAAGCGCTGTTTCTTGACTGGGAAACGCGTTCCGAAGTGATAGACTTTATTATCAAAAAGAAAAAGACCGGATATCCGATTATGAATTCCGTTTCAGGGCTTAAACTGATGAAACATTCCGGATTCAAAAAAGAATGTTGGGTGAGTAATTTCATCCTTCCAGACGGACAGCGGCTGACCGAATGTGCCGGAAAAACGGCTGGCATGTGCGATTTATGCGGGTTGTCAATGTCAGGCGAGATGCATAGCGTATTCAACTTGAAACCAGACACCATTTTCGCCGGTATGAAACTAAGGATGTAAAATGCGCATCTTCCCCACTCACCGTCCCTATTGAAAGAAGGATGTAATTTTCTCAATCCACCGTCCCTATTGAAAGAGGGATGTAATGTTCTCACTCCACTGTCCCGATTGAAAAAGGGATGTAATGTTCTCACTCCACTGTAATCCCGATTGAAAGGGTATTGCCTTCGTCGTCTACGACCGTTACGCTGTGTCTGCCGCGTGAAGGATGAAACGTATATTTATGAAAATCGCGCGTTGCACCCAGATAGTCGGCATCTATATGCCAGAAAACCGTAACATCGCTACGACTGTGCGCCAATTCAAAAGTTATCCCGCCATCGCTGCCATCTAACTGTTTCGGCAGGTACACATGTGCATTTCCCTGCGGATATATAAATGCCATGGGCGAATGAGAATCTTCGCCGCAACCTTTCATGAACGGCGGCAGCGCTTTATATTCAGGGTGATGGCGCTTATAATACCACTCCCACGCCGGAGGCAGCACAAAGTAATTTTGTGAGATAATCCGCATGCCCGTTCCGATACAATTTTCATATATCCGGTATTGGCCGTCGATACTCAAATTTACATGTTTATGATACGGACACGCCCCTGTACGCAATCCGGCAGGGACAATAGTCGCCGTGTCCGCCTCATCACAAAAACGACTTTTAAGATGTCCCGACAGGCGGCATACAGGCGCTTCTACAAATTCGCTTTCTGGACAGTTAAACCAGGGCGCCGTCGGCAACATATTAAAAATATCAAACAGTACAGGCCCTGCCGTACGCCCGCCTACAAGCTCCGGCTTACCCTCCCCGTTCGCATTACCTACCCATACGCCGACTACATACCGGCTCGTTACGCCTATTGCCCATGCATCGCGGAAGCCGTAACTCGTTCCCGTTTTCCACGCTATTGTCTGCATTGACGGGATGAAGCGCCAATCTATCTCTTCCGGGCGGTTCACTTCTTTTATTGCATCAAAAACCTGCCATACGGCGCCCGGAGAAAAAACGTCCGGTAACACTTCCGGTCTATCATCCGGAACAATGCGACCCGGCGTCCGCTCCAAATGTTGCAGTGAACGCGCCATATCGGAATAGACAAACGAGACGTCCCAAAGCGTAGCCTCCGCTCCTCCAAGGATAAGCGATAATCCATAGTGCGACGGCGATTGCGTCAATGTTGTGATACCGGCCTTTTTCAGGAAATCATAAAACTTCGGCACGCTATATTCGCGCAACAGATATACCGACGGGATATTCAATGAACGCGCTATCGCACCGGAAGCCGGAACGGCGCCTTCATATTGCATATTAAAATTCTGCGGAACAAAACCATTGATATTGAGCGGGATATCCGGCAATAAAGTGTTGGGCAGAATTTGTCCTTCCTGTAACGCGACATAATAAAGAAACGGCTTTAATATACTCCCCGTACTACGGAGAGCGCGTATAATATCGACCTGATTAGAGGATATCCGGCTGTCGAAATCCACATTCCCGCAATAAGCCCGCACTTCGTTCGTGGAGACATCTATAACAAGGGCTGCAATATTGCGGATATCGTTACGCAGAAAGGAGATATTCCAACGGTCAAGGATGGCCTCCACCTGTTCCTGTATATTTTTGTCAACCGACGAAACTATTTGTTTCCCCCCATTATGTTTATAAAAATACGAAACGAGATGCGGCGCCGTCTGCGGCAAAGGCATTGGCTCCGACGGAAGCGGTTCGCTAACGGCAAGGTCGTAGTCGATATCGTCTATTTCGCCGTTGTCATGAAGATATCTCAGCAAACGATTCCGCTTTTCCGTCAGTGCAGGACGATTTTTTGCTACATGTATCATCGACGGAGCATTCGGAAGTACCGCCAACATAGCCGCTTCCGCCCACGACAATTCTTTCGGGGAATGACCGAAATAACGCCATGCCGCCGCGTCAAGCCCGACGACATTACCTCCGAAAGGCGCATGAGAGGCATACATGGCAAGTATCTCCGATTTGGAATACCGACATTCGATGCGCGTAGCAAGTATCGCTTCAATAATTTTTTCCCTTACCGTACGCTTCCCGCCGCGCGACAACCGTATCATCTGCATGGTAAGCGTACTGCCGCCACCGACAATACGTTTCTCCTTTATGTTTTGTTTCATGACCCTGACGACGGCCAGCGGATTCACGCCAAAGTGATAATGAAAATAACGGTCTTCGAAAGCGATAACACATCGTTCGAACTTCCGGGGAACCGTATCGCAGGGAGGGAAACGCCACTGTCCGTCATCCGCTATACGCGCGCCCAGCAACTTCCCGTGACGATCTGTCACAACCGTTGCATAAGGAACGTCAAACAACTTGCGCGGCAGACAAAAAAGATAACAGATAAGCGCAACGGCTATCGTCCAACGAATGGCAGACTTTACCATTGTCATTTATAAACTTTTACCCGGCCTGCCGTTGTTCGGGCGCGTGCAGACGCATCGTACATCGCCTCGCACAAAATTGCCGGAAAGACAAACTCTCCCACATAAGAAGCATGCAGGCGTACTTTTATCTCTTTCGTCCTTCCTGCGGGGAGGTCGAAATAAGTAAGCACGCAATCGTCGCGTACATCCTGATAAACGAACATGCCGGAGGATGATTCTCCCACATTACTGTCGGAAGCGCCGTCCGTCGCCATCCGTTCGTTACGGATTTCCCAACCGGAGGGAATCATATGCGTCAGGGCGATATCCGAATAATCATTCCCGGCGCTAACATTAGACACTTTGACAACAGCATAAAAATCTGTTCCCTGCATTAGATTCGTAATATCAACAAGATAGCCTCTCATATCCGTATACGAAACCTCCAACTTTATATTTTCAGATACGGCAGGCAGGTTATCAACGACGGGACGGGTCTTGACAGATAAACTGACATACAATATCCCTTCGCTGCCGTTTTCCACTTTAACCTTTCCCGATGGCGGATTCGCCGGTAACGATTGCTGATAAACAGCCTTCTGCGTATTGACTTTCTTTTGCGGCTTACCGTTCAGTGACCATTCAAAATCAAATTTCCCCGACATTTTCGATGCAAATTGACCCATAGCAGCCATTGCATATGCAGTACTCTGGGTAGAGAAATATCTTTCGCGGGACAGGTTTTCGGAAACTTTCCGCGCCTGCCTGAATGCTTCTTCACGCTTCCCCATCAAAAGCAAAGTTTCGAGAATCATGGCTTCGTCGCGAGAATACGAGCCATACGTCGGATTATTGGACGAATAAGGTTCAATATCGGAATAAACATTGAATATAAGTTCATTAGCCGCATCCTGTTGGCCGCACATCGCATAAGCCGCCGCCAGCCGCCAGCGCGATTGCAACGACAAGTCTTTAACTTCTTTGAGCCGGTTCATGGCGGCCATCTCCGGAGCGCCAGCCAAGGCAAGCGTATACAAGCGATAGGCCTGCAGGAAGTCCGCCTGATCATATGCATAACGACTATTGAAATCATTGTTCATACGCCAATTTCGAGCGACACTCCGCTGATAGCTTATCCATTTGTTTATAACGCCGCCGTTAACATTATAACCACGTTCCCCGGCTAAAACGAGGAAATTGCCTGCATACGACGATACCCAGTCATTTACGACGCCATCGCCCGTCCAATAAACAAAACCGCCGCCGGCTAACTGCCGCTTGTAGAGGTTATTTATCGCTTCCGTTATATTCTTTTTCGTCTGTTCCGTTTCTCGTTCGTCCATCTCTTTAAATTCGGAGAGATATAACAGCGGCAATGCGCACGACGTCAACTGCTCCGTACAATAATGACGATAATCATACAAAAAATCAAAACGACGGCTGATATCTACGGCCGGTATACGCGACATCTCTACCTTTGCCCAGTTATCTTTGCGGAACGCGTCAAGCGCATAATCAAATTCAACGGACTGCCCCTTTTCAAGCAACTTACTTTCGTATGTAAGAGCCGGTGGATTCGGATTACGGATTTCTATTTCGATTGTCTCTTTTGAAGTGTGCCCGCCACCCGTAGCCGTGACGATAACCGTTTCCACGCCCGTCTCTGCGCCCGTTTTCATTGGGAAATAGACGATATTATCGCCCGGAGCATTGAATGTCAGCAATTTACTATTCCCGTCCAGAGCCGCCAACTTGCCGGTCGTCTCGACCTTAACGGTTACATTCTTCACATTCTCTTCCATAGCGAATATATTGACAGGCAGAGAGATCTTTTCGCCGACACTCAACACGCGCGGAAGCGAAGAAAGCGATATCACCGGCGTACGTACCGCAACGGTTTTGTCTGCTTTCCCGTAAGCGCCGTCCTGTCCGGCGACCACCATCACCCTGACGGAGCCTGCGTACGGCGGCAGGCGCAATGTATGCGTCTTTTCCTCGCCGACATTCAACGTCAGAGGTCCCAGATAAATAACAACCGGCTTGAAACGGTTTGCCTTAACGGAAACATTACCCAAATCCACATCGCCTCCGACAGCAAACAATGAGCCGTATTTCCCGGCATAAGCGCCCATAACGTGATCGAACATATCCCAAGTGCGGATACCCAGCGCCTCGCGGGTGTAAAATTCATTCCACGGATCCGGCGTTTTGAAATTCGTCAGGTCGAGCAATCCTTCATCAACAATGGCAAGCGTATAATTCATCGGTTTCCCGTCTTTTTCCTTCACTTTCACTTCAAATTCGGTTTCCGGTTTCAATACATCGACCATTGTGATCACCGGCGTAAGCACGGACTCTTTATTGGAGACGAAGACCGGCATAACGCCGTACATACGTATGGGGAGGTCTGCCGTTGCCGCATGAGGCTGAAGCAATGATACGTGCATATATACGTTCGGCGACATGTCTTCCGTCACCTTAAAGGCATATTTCGTATCACTTCCCGCCACCAAGTCGATCCACGCGCGATGCTTCACTTCGGAGCCATTTTCAAATGCTACCAAAGCGCGTCCTCCCGAGGCCGTCGCCGGAATCGTGGCGACCACTTCTTCGCCGACATCATACGATTCTTTATCTAATGAGAATGACAGCATTTTTATTCCGCTTGGGTCGTTTTTGTTCGAACGACCGCGCCACGAAGGCCAGTCTACAAGAACAGCCCCGCCGGTAGCATGGCCGCTCTCCAGATCTTTCACGAACACGAGATAGCGTCCCCATTCGGGATAATTGATACGGAATTTTATTTGCCCTTTTCCGTCGATCGTTTTTAGTTTACCGGCATACACGGGCGTGTAATTCGTGTTGTTGATATACGAAGCGAAAGATTCGTTTTCACTTTCCCACCACCAGCTCCATCCTATCCGATATATCTTAAACTCCAGGCTATCGCGGCTCAACGGCTTTCCGGAGGAATTAAGCGTCGCCACGTCAAAAATATGGTCTTCGTCGGTAAACAAATAGTTTTCATCTTTTCCGCGGTTGAAATTGATACCCACATACGACGAATAAGGAGAGAAAGGAACGGCCTGCGTGAATATGCCGGCATCGCCTCCCGGTTCGAATACGCGGCATGTAACATACGCGCGCAGCATACCCGGCGCATCCTTTGCCGGAGGCGTTTTCATCGCGAAAGCGGCATCTCCGTTCTCATTCAGTTTACCGGAAAAAATATCGGTTCTGCTTGATGAAAATCCGGCAGCAGGATGATTGAAGATATATTGTTCATATCCTTTGAATTGCGTCGATGCTTTAGCGAGCAAAAGTTCCGTTTTCACCTCAAGATTACGCGCCGTAGCGCCTGTTAGCCATTGCGAATGTATCCCGACGGGAATCGTACCCTTCGAAGCGTCTATAACATCCGGCAAGTCAAGGTTTATTTTCAAGCGGTTAGGTTTTATCGTTTCAATACGCAAAGATTTATGGAACGAAGCGCCTCCCACCTTCACATAAGCATTCCACAGCCCCGTTGGGTCGCCCGCTCCGGTCGGCACGTCAAAAGTATACAACCCGCCAATGCCGGTTGTCGACGTCATTTTTTTATAAAACTGTCCGCGCGGGTTATAAATCTCGAATGTGACGGGATGATTTTCCGGGATCTTTTTTCCACGATCTTCGAGCATAAATGCGATATGCAACGTATCACCGGGACGCCACACCCCGCGTTCGCCGTAAATATATCCTTTAAGTCCTTTCTTTAGTTCCGTACCTCCGACGTCAAAACGGCTTAACATATTTTCCCGACCGTCGGTCATATGCAGATACGCCTTTTGTTCGCCTGCCGAAGCAACTAATAAAAATGGCTTTCTCTTTAACGATAAGACAGTAAAACCGTTCTCGTCCGTAACGCCTGCGCCTATCGGTTGCAACTGAAAATTATACGCGGTCACTTTTGCCCCCTGAACAGATTTGGTATCAAGAAGATTGGTGACAGCCGCCCAAACCGTATTGTTAGTATTGCTTTTTGCTATCATACCAAGATCAGATGCCAGCACATTCGTAGTCGCCTTGCGCTGAAACTGCATATAATATGTCGGATGACACGGATTGTCCCTTTCCTCCCAGTCATAAAGATTCCAGTCGATATTTAAATCATATCCCTCATAATGATAGGCCTCCGGTTCATCCCAATATTCTTCATCCGCCTCGCTTATCGCGCCTTCTTCGCCGGCAATATCCGTCAGTCCGACCGCTCCGGCAAGCGTCCGTTCACGTTCCCCTACATCTTCACATTCATACGATGCATAGTCTTTCCGGAATGATAATTCGATGCGATAAATAGCTCCCGGCTGCCGTTTGATAAGTTTTGTCAGATCGATGGAATAATTCTCCCATTTGGAAATGTCTTTTGCCGGATCCATATCCAGCCGGAGTGTCTTCTTATAAATAAGGCGTCCTGCCCGGCGCAACTGATAAGAGGCGTCTTCATTCAAGACATTATTCTGAAGGAACATCAGCACATTATTTTCAAAAATACGAATAATCTTAAGATCGACGGCACAGAGGGCAACTGCACGGAAAGGCAGTGTTAAATGTTCCGAACCCGGCAGGATGGTTCCTTTCGATAATATTTCGACCTGCGGTTTCAATTTCTCAAAAGACAGCGTAAACTCCTTTATTTCTCCCATTGCATAGCCTGTCCGGCTTTTCAATTCGGGATGAACGACGACGTTCAGTTCGTCCATCCCTGCGGGGCGCATAAAATAAACCATCACATGGTTAGCATGCACCCGTACGTTATAATCGGATATACCCCGGAGGGTTATCATACTTTTCATATCCTGCGATTCTGACACGGGATCGGAAAAGACAAGTTGCAGTCCGTATTCCGGCGAGCCGGTCATACCGTAATCATACAAGCGGAACCTGCCTTTAGCAGGTATGATTACGGAAATCGTCTCTTTACGGTTTATTTTTCCTGCCTCACCGTCGATTATAAAAAGCAGTTTCCGAATCTCGTCCGTTCGCGTTATACCGGATACAAAAAACTTAAACTCACAGGCATTATCCCGACCTTCTACCGTTACTTCGACCTTACGACCGTCCAATGTGGCCGTCGCCATTTTTTTTACGACATCAAGATTTGTCATTTTACCGACCGTCAACTCTCCCCGTACAATCGCCGTATTATCCGGCAGAAATTCTACCGGTTCGGTCGAGACTTCAAACGTATGCTCTTCTACGCGAAATGAAAAATCAAATTCGGCATATTTTTTTTCCACATCCAATACTTTCCCCAATGCAAATCTTGCCTTATACGCCGTACCAGCCTGTGTTTCGCCTTCTTCCGGCACAAATTCGACCGTATTCGCATTCAGCCAATGCGCTTTACCTTTCACGGAAGGCGAAAATGAAAATAAATTTCCGTCAATTTCTTTCGTCCATACTTCTTCGGGTTGCTCTTTCGTTAATTCGACAATGATCGTCGACCCGACGGGAACCATACCTCCCGTATATGCAGATATATATGAAGCAAAAGCAGCCGGAGGCGCCGTCTCGCACGTCTGCTTACAGGAATAAAACAAAACGCACGTCATCAGGGCTATAACCCTCGCAAAAACAGAAAATACACATTTCATAAACAGATCATTTAAACAATTAATATTTATCAATCATCTTACAAAATTATATGAAAAACTCGGATTTTCCAAATGCGAACATTCTTAGATGTTTATAATACTGTTGTTTTTTGCTTTATTTGACCCGACGGTAAATACGTACTCTATAATACCCCCACACTATCCCGGGAATAAGGTTTAATAGCATACTTTCTTTTTCGTGTATAACTTTAAGCGTCAGCGTATTTTTCTTATTTGTGAATTTATACTCATAAATCCACATCCGAGTATCTTGCAGGTACAAATATTCCTGATCCATATAATAAGTGGCTCCCTGCATCGTTTTGTCCGGACAAAACTCAAGCCAACTGTCAAAATCAACAGGTTCGATATACTCTTCATCCGGGCCTTGCTTGATCAGTTTCCACTTCCCGATAATGGCTTCTTCCGACGACAAGTGAGAATAATCGTCCTCGCATCCCGAAAACAGGAGGCATAGCGACGACAGGAATAATGCTAATAAATATGTTTTTAGACGTTTCATATCTGCGACGTTATTTATCTGACAATGATTCGTTCTGGAGGATCGACGACACATTCCCCTGTCGTATGAAATTAATAGAATACGCTCCCACAGAGGTCACCTTCATGTTCCACACCCGCACGGACGACTGTTCTTCCCATAGCCCGTCGTCCATCGTATAGTTCACGTCAAATCCGTAACCAA
>JAIRMH010000315.1 GCA_031258835.1 Tannerella sp. | reverse complement strand
GCGCTTGCCTTTGATAATGACAGTACTTTTCCTTTTCTGGACGATATAATGAAAAATCGGTCTGTACTTTTTCTCGGAGAGGCAGGCCATTATGATACGGCAACTACCCAAATAAAAGTAAACATGATAAGCTATCTTAATGATAAAGGCGTTCATTCCGCACTTTTCGAAATAACTCCTTTTATATCATCATACGTCTTTTCATGTCCTGAATATGATAATTTTACTAAAGACTGGCAAATTCAATCTTTTTTTAGTATGTGGTTAGGACATCAACCATTCCAATCCTTGTTTGAGAAAATAAAGAAGCGTCAAATCACCGTATTTGGAATAGACAGCCATGCTGGATTTCATGATATTAGAGCCGTCCGTGCAATATTACATAAATACACAACTAATGAACCTTTTATTTTGGATTGGGATAAATTGGACAGATACTATATAGATAGATTAGTTCTTGGAAAAGAGATGCCTGAAAAAGAACAGTTTGAAATGATGCAAATGATTGACTCCATTTCAACTTACACTCAATACCTTATAAATAAAAAAGGGAAGAATATGGATCTGGAATCTTTGATACAATGGCAGCGAAATATAAATACTATGTTTTCATATAATTTGTATGTAGTGCCTTATGAAGATTCTATTTGGGATGAATCTTTTAATATGAGAAATATAGAACTGTCTATCAGGAATAGGGACAGTCAAATGGCCGAGAATATACTATGGATGACAGAACACTTTCCGAATGAGAAATTCACAGTGTGGTCGGCAAGTTATCACGGAGCGAAGGATATATCATTGACGATGCATCCGAAGGATTCTTTATTATATTTTATTCAGCAATGTGCAGGGGAAGGAGTTTATAATAAACTGGGAGATAAGTTTTATTCGCTTGCTATTACGTCATTGCAGGATAATTCGGACAATCCGATCGAATTATTAGAGGATGCCATTTCAAAACAGACGAATGACGCTCCCTACGCATTTATAGATTTTGTGCCGTTACGTTATGCCGATGGATTCCGGGACAAGGAATTTGGAGCGTCTATGATAAAGAAGAAGCGTGGCAAATGGCTGTATATTTTTGATGGAATTTATTATATTGGGAATCGTCAGGCAAATGATTAAATTCATGAATAAAAAAAATCCGTACATTTTTGTCGGTTTGTGTGGAATTGAAAAATTTCATGTACATTTGTATCGTAACAAATGAAACGTAGACAGGTAAAAAGAAAAGTTTGCCGGTTTATCGGTTTTCTCGGCACTGAACAATCCCGAAGATATTACCCTGTCGGAAGAATATGCCGCCATATGCGGCATAACGCAGGAAGAGTTGGAAAGCAATTTTCCGGAATATCTGGCAGCTACGTCCGGGAAGTTGTCTGTGACCAGTGAGAAACTGTTGGATGATATCCGCAAATGGTACAACGGTTATTCGTGGGATGGGAAGACTTCCGTTTACAATCCTTTCAGCGTACTGCATTTCTTCAAATGGAATTCATTCGGGAGTTACTGGTTCAGAACCGGCACGCCCACATTCCTGATAAAATTGCTCAAGAATCGCAACGACATCGAATCATTCTTGCAGCCTGTTCAAGTGCGTGAAGCCGTTTTCAGCAGTTACGACCCCAAACGTCTTGAAATGCTCCCGCTGCTGTTCCAGACCGGCTACCTGACCATAAAGAAAATCGCAAGGGACGACGACTACAGCCTGATATATCGCCTTGAACCGCTTAACAGAGAAGTTCGCGAGGCGTTTATCGAGCATCTGGTTCAGTCGTATACCGAATTGGAGATGAATGAAATGTCCCGTTTGCATGACGACATGCAACGTCAGATAAAGACTGGAGATTCTGCGGGGCTTGAACGGATCTACACAAACAGATCCACACAAACCGATAAAAATGTCCGGCGAAATTTATAGGAGAAACTGCCTGACGAAACGGTAAAACAAATCCCCGTGTGTGATATGGAGCATACGTTCGGGATCTTACGGATACGTTAAAAATGTGTTTTCGGACAAATTATGCCGATAAAATGGATAAAAAGTGCACCGAATGTTTTACATGCGGGAATACTTTTGTCGCGTTAATTATAGAAATGACAAAATTATATATGTTAATTGAAATTGTTAAATTAAACCAACTGATTTATGAAGAAAAACATTGTTTTTTACAGGAAAGCGCTGGTTGCCGTTTCGTTGATGTTATTCGGCTCGTTATCGATGTCGAGTTATTCTTCGGACACGGTCAAACCGGAGAGTATTATGGAGTCCGCTCAATCGGGTAAGACGATTACTTGTATTATTCAGGACAATATGGGGCCTGTCACAGGCGCTAATGTTTCCATAAAAGGAACGACGATCGGGAATATTTCCGATATGGACGGTAAGGTTACACTGCAAAACGTACCTTCCGGTTCGGTGATTGTCGTATCTTAT
The DNA here is from genome assembly GCA_031258835.1 of Tannerella sp. Lineage (GTDB taxonomy): Bacteria > Bacteroidota > Bacteroidia > Bacteroidales > Tannerellaceae > Tannerella. The sequence continues at coordinate 6,846 of JAIRMH010000315.1, read as the reverse complement.
ATTGGATATGTTACAAAAGAAATCACAGTGGGCGAGAGTGATTTGTACGAAGTGACAATGGTGGAGGACACGCAAAGTCTGGACGAAGTGGTGGTGGTCGGTTACGGCACGCAGAAAAAGGCAAATCTGACGGGAGCCGTTTCTTCCGTCAATTTTGAGGACCAGGCGAAGTCGCGCCCTATCACAACCGTTTCGAACGCGTTAGCAGGCTTGAGCGCAGGTGTGCAGGTGATGCAGACATCCGGTCGCCCCGGCGAAGATGGCGCATCCATCCGTATACGTGGCGTGGGAACATTGAACAATGCCGATCCGCTTGTACTTATTGATGGTATGGAAGGCGTGATAGACGCTGTAGCGCCGCAGGATATAGAAAGTATCTCCATATTAAAAGATGCGGCGGCGGCGGCGATTTACGGATCAAGGGCTGCCAATGGCGTTATTTTGATTACGACGAAAAAAGGGAAATCGGGGCAGCTGAGCGTAAACTACAGCGGTCGATTATCTTTTTCCGAGCCTACGAATGTGATTGACCAGCTTACAAACTATGCCGATTATATGGAGTGGGTAAATGAAGCGTTCTATAATATTGGACAGGCGAATCATTTTGCGCAATCGACGATTGATTTGTGGAGGGAAAAAGCGCAGCGACCGAATGACTTGAATGAACATGGTGTACCCAATTATGTGGCATATCCTAATACAGACTGGCAGCGTACTTTGTTTGGCGATGGCATGGTGCACGACCACAATATATCTGTCGGCGGAGGTTCTGAAAAAGTAAGGTTTAACTTATCCGCAAGTTATCTGGACAATCAGGGGATTGTCGATAATACGGGGATTAAACGTTATTCGTTACGCGCCAATATAGATGCCGAGGTGACAAAATGGCTTACAGTAGGAACAAATACCTCTGCGTTACAGATAGATAAAGATCTGGGCGAATTTGGAAATGCAAATAATTATCTGCGTCAGACGACACCGGGCATTTATCCGATATGGAACGGACAATACGGTTATCCCGAAGCTTCCGAAGAAAGCGCTACCGCCAATAATATATTAATGATGCTGAATTCATATGACGGCGACAGGAGGGAATCTCGTTTCAACACCACATTATATAGTCATATTGATTTTATGAAAGGCCTTCGCTGGACTTTTAATTTAAATTATAAGCGCCGTATCGATGAAGACAGAGGCTGGGCTGTCAGTTACGATAGAGTACGTTTAAGCGATGGCACTATCATGTCGCCGGCATCCAGTCCGTCGGTGTTATCAACATCCTTTTATAATTATGGCAATCATTCATATACGCTCGAGAATCTGTTAAATTATAATACGACGATCGCCGAAAATCATGACATCGCAGCCTTAGCAGGATATCAGGAAATTTACTACTATAGTTACAGTAATACTGCTTCAAAAAAGGGGTTGATCGATCAGAGCATAACAACGCCAGGCTCTGCTACGGATATGGTTTCTATTGGAGGAGACGCTTCCGACCGTGCCAGTCGCTCGTTCTTCGGGCGCATTAATTACGCATATAAGTCCCGCTACCTTTTCGAGGCGAATCTCCGCAGGGACGGACATTCGCGCTACCACAAAGATTATCGCTGGGGTACCTTCCCCTCTTTCTCCGCTGCATGGCGTATTACCGAAGAAGACTTCATGGCAAATACCCGTACGTGGCTGGATAATTTTAAACTGCGTGCATCTTATGGCGAATTAGGTAATAACGGCGGCGATGATGTGGGAAATTATGAATATCAGTCCACTTACGGTATAACGCGTTATCCTATAGGGAATGTGTTAAATGCCGGTTTATCCTCTACGTCGATCGCCAACTCGTTTTTGTCGTGGGAATCCAGTCGGACGACAAATGTCGGTATCGACATCGGCCTGTTAAAAAACAAATTGACGATTGAAGCGGATGCTTTTAGAAAAGAAACGACAGGTATATTATACCGGCCGGCCATTTATATTACGGCGGGAAATAAAACGGCGCCGAGGTTAAATATCGCGGAGATGAGTAACAAAGGTTTTGAATTTACGCTTGGATGGCGGGATAACGTCAAAGATTTTCATTATTCCGTTAACGCTAACTTCACCGTAATTGAAAACAGGATTGATAAATACAAAGGGGAACTTAAAGAGGGTTGGACTACCGACGCTAACGGCGATAAGGTTTGGCAATCGAATATCGGAGATGCTTCTTCCGGTGGTAACGCCCCCATTGTGGAAGGAAAAATGAAAAATGAGTTTTATTTGAAAAGCGTATATAACGGCACAGGAAAAGGTTTTGCGGCGGACGGCGTTAACGGTGGGCCTAAAGATGGTATGATCCGTACGGAGCAAGATATGGAATGGCTGAATGCGATGATTGCGGAAGGTTATACATTTATGCCCAATCGAACCGTTGCGAAAAATAAAATATGGTATGGAGATTATATTTATGCCGATGCAAATGGGGATGGTATCTATGGTAGCTCCTATGACAATGAATTTCAGGGCGTTTCCGCAGATCCTAAATATACTTTCGGCTTGCAGTTTTCCGCCTCGTATAAAGGATTTGATATGTCTATGAATTGGGCGGGAGCGGCAAAATTTAAACGTTACTGGGGGCCAACAACCGGATATAATTCGCCGTCTGTTCGTGTAGGGCTGAGTATTCCTACTGAGATTGCGTATAATCATTATTTCTATGACCCGGAAAACCCGAATCATGCAAATACCGATATAAATGCGAAATATGGCCGTTTAGTAGCCGCCGAAAGCGGATATCAGAATACGGAAACAAGTACGCTTTACTTATACGACGGAGATTATCTGAAACTTAAAAATCTCACTTTCGGATATACATTACCGCAGTTTATTGCAAAGAAGATGTTTACGCAAAACGTCCGCATTTACCTGTCGGGCGAGAATCTGCTTAACTTTAATTCATTCCCGGGACAAGATCCGGAATTGAGTAATGCCGCAACTTATACTACTATCAGACAATATGCATTTGGTTTGAATATAACATTTTAAAGATTAAGGATATGAAACGATTAAATAAAATAATTTTATCCGTATTTGCCGTATCAATGATACTGTTTACCGGATGTCGCGAGAATTTGATGGACTTGTCGCCGTATAGCTCGGTCAGTTCCGGTAACATGTGGACGACCGAAAACCTGGCAGACCAGGGCGTTATCGGAATTTATAACGTATTAAGGAGTAGTTATGTGGCCTTCAATATGTATGAATACGAAGCGTATGGTATTTCTGCCGACGAGCGCGACCAGTTAGCGTATACGAAAGGAACGGTTACTGCGTCAAGTAGCTTGTTCAGCACTTGTTGGCAGAATCATTATGAAGGAATACACCGGGCGAATGATGCGATCACCAATTTAAATAAAGCGCCGTTGTCTGACGCAAAGCTGGGACGTCTTGTCGCAGAAGCGAAATTTTTCAGAGCGTTTTTTTATTATAAACTGAATATGCTGTTCAAGGGAGTTCCGTTATATTTGGAACCGACGGAACTTGAAGATTTTACAAAAACCCAGGAATCGGAAGCTGCCATATGGAACACGGTCATTACCGATTTGACGGACTGTATCAACGAACCGAATCTTCCCGACAGGTATGAAAAAGGAGATGGCAATTTCGGACGTATAACAAAATCCGCAGCTTATGCTTTAAGAGGAAAAGTCTATTTATGGACAAAAGAATGGGCGAAAGCGGACGCCGATCTGGCAAAAGTCGGCGGAATGGGACACAAACTGTTTGAGGGCGGCTACAAACAATTATTTAAAGAAGCGAATGAACAATGTGAAGAGATGATATTTTCATTGCAATGTATCGGGGAATCGGGGTATGGAAATGCTTTTAGTTTTCGTTACGGCAGCCGTGTCGCCTTTGGATCGTGCTGGAATACATATCTTGTAAATGCCGATTTTGTAGAATCATACGAATGTGCCGACGGCGCTAAATTTAACTGGAACGACTATATTCCCGGTTATAATGAGATGAAACCGGAAGCCAGAGCGGTATATTTCCTGAGGGATAATATGACGGATAATGAGAAGACGGCGCAAAATAATCAAGGCGCTGATTTGTCGAAATATCTTCCCGAAGGCAATGAAGCGCGTATCCTCAAGGCATACGAAAATCGCGACCCGCGTTTAGCCGCATCTATCATTACTCCTTATTCGACATATACAGGAGCTACGGGCGCAAGTACCTATACCTATACGTTACGTTGGCCTTACCGGGGATTTGATGCAAGCGATCCCTTCGATCTTAGGACGGACACGAATAACCGTTTCTACTACCTGTTTCGCAAATTTGTCGCCGAAGGCGCCGCGGAAATACCAAATCGTGAGTATTCTCCAATTGATATTCCTTTGATTCGTTATGCGGATGTTGTTCTGTCGAGAGCAGAGGCGATTAATGAACAGGGATTCAGTCAGTCGGCCGTTGATTTGGTGAATTTGGTAAGGGCGAGAGCCGGAGTTGCATTATTACAGACGACGGACGCTTCTAAGCCTACTTATGTAAATAACCAGGCCGATATGCGTGAACGTATCCGTAACGAACGCCGTTGGGAGTTTTGTGGCGAAGGGGTGAACTTCTTTGATGAGATACGCTGGCAGACATTGCATGAAACAAAATATTTCCAGGGGTCTGGTCTGAAACAGATATGGGGACTGCCTCAATTCACAAACTCATGGGGCGGACAACATTTCTATCGTTGGCCGGTGCCTTCTGCGGAACAGCAGATGAATACGAATCTTGTCCAAGCACCGGGTTGGATAAATTAATATTTCCGGAGGCTGTATCAGAAGCGTGAAATTTGTGCCTTTCCGCCATTTTTAAATTCGTTTTGACAATGACGATTTGTCGGAAATCATTCTTTTGATGCAGCCTTCTTTTTTTATTGCGCTTTTTTAATACAACAGTTATTATGAACAGGTTTGTGCTATTGATATTTTCTTGCATTTTATTTTCGTGTGCGGTTTCGATAAAAGAGGAAAAACCGGATTTTATTTCGGAAAACATTGCCTTCGCACGGGAACAGATCGGTGGCGCTATCAATGAGATAGAGAAAAGCGGTCAAATTTTAAATCCTGTGAAGCTAAATGTGGACGGAACGGTTTATTATTGCGATTATTCCGACTGGCGGAGTGGTTTTTTCCCGGGTTCGGTATGGTACATGTACGAACTTACCGGCGATTCGTCCCTGCTTCCTCTTGCAAAAAAATATACGGAAGCGATAAAAGATGCTCAACATCTTAAATGGCACCATGATATTGGTTTTATCATCGGTTGCAGTTTCGGTAACGGCTTCAAGATTACGGCGAATCCGGAATATAAGGCGGTGGTGATACAGGCGGCCGGTTCGTTGTCGACCCGTTTCCGCAAATCGCCAGGCGTTATACAGTCATGGAATGTACATCACGGCTGGCAGTCGGAGAGAGGTTGGGAGTGTCCGGTGATAATTGATAATATGATGAATCTGGAACTCTTGTTCGATGCGACCCGGTATACGGGAGATTCATCTTTTTATAAAATAGCGCTTTCTCATGCGGATCGTACATTGCAGGAATCTTTTCGCCCCGATGGCAGTTGTTATCATGTGATAGACTATAACATAAGCGATGGCTCCGTACGAAACCGCCACACGGCGCAGGGATATTCCCACGAATCGGTATGGAGCCGCGGCCAGGCGTGGGCAATTTATGGATATACCATCTGTTATCGCATGACAAACGACAGGAAATATATTGATCAAGCGATAAAGACATTTAATTTTATGAGAAATCACCCTAATATGCCGTCGGATAAGATTCCGTATTGGGATATGGTGGCGCCGGGCATACCGGATGAACCGCGCGACGCTTCGTCTGCCGCATGTATAGCCGCTGCATTATATGAGATAAGCGCAATGGATGTGCCGGATGCGGAATCTTATAGCGCTTATGCGGATAGCATCATGGTTTCGCTGGCTTCGTCCGCATACCGTGCGGCGCCGGGAACAAATGGTCACTTCCTCCTGATGCATTCGGTCGGAAGCATACCCCATAATTCAGAGATCGATGTGCCGCTTAATTATGCCGATTATTATTTTCTGGAAGCATTAAAAAGAAAGAAAATGAAACAAATTCGTGTGGCAAATATGTCCGGTTTGACAGGATTTTATTAATTTTGTGCCGAACATATCATTTACGATTTACAAATAAATAAAAACGGAACAGGGATGAACAGAAGGAATTTTATTCGCAGAAGCGTTGCCGTTGCAGCCACTGCGTATTACGGATTGAATGGGATGGCATGGTCGGCGATGCCGGGTAAGAAAGGTAAAAACAGGATTGGTATCCAGCTATACAGCATCCGCGCAACGCTGCCCGATGACAATGAGGGATGCTTGAAGAAACTTGCGGACATGGGTTATTCCTACGTCGAGGCGTATAGTTTTGACGGTAACGTGTTTCTGAAAAAACGTTTAACGGAATGGACCCGGATGCTAAGCGATGTAGGCATGCAACTCTCCGGTACACATTGCGGTACGGGGATGCTTCCGGCAAACGTGCAGGCCGGAGAATGGGATTACTGGCGGAAAAGTATAGACGAGATGAACGCCGCCGGAGGTAAACGCCTGATACAGTCGTTCCTGCCGGCAGGAAAAACAGTGGACGAGGTGAAGCGCGTAGCCGAACAGTTCAACCGCATCGGGGAACTGTGCAAGGCCGGCGGAATCAAATTCGGATACCACAATCATTATTCGGAATTTAAACAGGTGGACGGCGAAGTAATATACGACCTGCTGATCCGAAATACCGACCCCGGCATGGTCTTTTTCCAGAT
>JAIRMH010000307.1 GCA_031258835.1 Tannerella sp. | reverse complement strand
ACTTAAAATATGATTACCGGATGCTGGAAAATTACTTTTGGGGTAAAGTCGGTGTTCAAATCAATGCTTTGATGGCTGGAACAGCATGGAATTTGCGAAAATATATGGAAAAACTCAAGAAAAAACTTTTGCCATTTATTTTTCGACTGTTTTTTTCGCAACATTTTTCTCGACCCACTATCTGAGCAGGTATTGTTAAGGACTGACTATTTAAACTAAATTTTACAAAATCGAGCCAATCAAAATAATCATCTTAAAATCATAGTTCAGACAAATGTTCACCGACACAACCCTTATTATTATCAATGCCACCTGTATCCTCTTCCTGATACTGATGCTCATTACTTTGGCTGCCACCACCCGGATGAAAGGCGGCGCAGGGTGAGCGGCGATTATCATTGTTACGACCACCGTACCTGTATATCTATCAAACCTGATGCGTGATTTGGCGTCGGATAACCATTTGTTATTCCTGTATCCGGCCATTTTCATCAACGTCCTGTGCATTCCCTCATTCTGGTTTTTCACCCGCAGCCAACTCGACAAATCCTTTCGGCATCACCGTCCGCAGACGGAAAGATAAAAAGGGCAAAAAAACGGAAACGGCGAGGACGGAAACGGATTTAGACAACGCCGAAATACCTTAGGGCGCACCCTACGCCATCGTCATCTACCGACGTCGTAACATAATCGGCAACATCTTTCACTTCTTCGCCGGCATTGCCCATTGCAATGCCTGTTCCGGCATATTTTATCATGGTGATATCATTACCACCATCGCCTATCGCCATCATTTCATCCACGCCAAATCCAAAATATCCGCCGATCTTTTCCAATCCGCCACTTTTGTCTACGCCACGGGCAACGATATCGGCAAAAGTAGGATACCAGCGTGTAGCCGTACAACCCGGAAGACAATTCATTATTTCGGCTTCACGTTCGACAGAGAAGAATGCTGTCATCTGGAATATTTCTTTATTAATAAACTCACGTGCCGGGACAATCGGACGGGGTTCGAATTTCACCAACTTCATCATTGCCGTCATATGTTCGTTTTCCATATCTGCCGACACACGCTCTGCCTCAACGAAAAAACAGGGTAAATGCTCTACCTCCTCTCCGTAACGAATGAAAGCCTCTACGTCTTCTGGCGGAACAGGTTTTTTAAAAATAACTTTATTTCCTACAAAGCAATATCCGCCGTTGAGTGTGATATATCCGTCAAATTCAAGGTCTCCCAAGTTGTTGATATCACTGCGATGACGTCCTGTCGCCACAAAAATCTTCACCCCTTTTTTTCTTGCATCACGTAATACATTTCTCGTATTCTCCGGTACGCGGTGAGTATTAAAACTCACCATCGTCCCATCTATATCTAAAAAAATTGCTTTTATCATATATCCATATTACTATCTTCGTTTTTCTTTCTGACCAGCACTTTATCTATACGCGCTCCGTCCATATCTACTATTTCAAAATCAAAATTCATCCACGAAAAAGTGTCTCCTGTCTTAGGCACGCGTTCCAACACTTCCAGAATCAACCCGCTCAATGTATTATAATCATTTTCCTCGTACAAATATTCCATATCAAAATAATCCAGAAAACTGTAAAACGAATACTGTCCGTCCACAAGGACACTACCGTCTTTTCTTTTTACAATTTCCGGTTCATCATCTATCTCATGCATCTCGCCGATCAGTGCGTCTATGATATCTTTTAGTGTAACAATCCCCTGTACGCTTCCGAACTCGTCCGTGACAATACCATACTTCACCCGTGCCCTGCGAAATTGTTCAAGCGCTTTATAAACGCTCATATTCTCCTGGATAAACTGCGCCGGACGAAGCGCTTCCGACAGCGAAAACGTCGGCGAATCAATATTTCCGAACAAATCTTTCAGGAAAACAACACCTTTGATATTATCAAATTTTCCGGCTGCGACGGGATAGGTATTATAAAGATTCGCTTTCACTTTCTCCTGTATTTTCCCAATGCTATCGGACATGTCAATCCACACAAGGTCGCTCCGGTGCGTCATGATACTCCCGACCGTCCGGTCGCCGAGATGAAAGACGCGTTCTACAATATCCTGTTCGACTTCCTGAACTTCTCCTCCCTCATACCCTTCATGAACAATCGCTTTAATCTCTTCCTCCGTCACCTTATTATTATTTCCGACATTATTCAGTCCGATCAACCGGACTACCGCCTGCGTACTTTTCGACAGAATCCACACAAAAGGCCCGGTTATCTGCGAAAGAAAATCCATCGGTTTGGCGACAAGCATTGCCACCTGCTCTGCGAACCCCATACCGATCCGTTTAGGTACAAGCTCGCCCAGAACAAGCGTGAGATAAGTTACTATGATAACAATAATCAGTTTGGAGATCATATAAGCATACGATTCCGAAACAGAGACAAACGATAAAAAAACTTCGGCAAAGTCACCGGCAAAGGCTTCTCCTGAAAATAAACCGGTGAGGATACCTATCAGCGTAATACCTATCTGTATGGCGGAAAGAAACTTGTCAGGCTCTTTGGACAACTTAATCGCTTTCCTTGCAGATTTCTTCCCCTTTTTAGCAAGCGCCTCCAGACGCGCTTTCCGGGCAGAAACAAGCGCAATTTCCGACATTGAAAGAATCCCGTTCAATATAATTAATCCCAGAATTATGATTATTTCCATGTTGATACAAGACAAACGTTTGCTTTGATTTGTATAATTTCATTCGCACAATAAATACCGGTCTGACGGCGATTATTCATAAAAAAGCTGTTCCGGCCTCACAGACTTAAACCTGTCGTCACCAGCCTTACGTATCCTTATATCGCCGTTATTCCAGTTCGATGGCCATCCGCCTATGATATGCCCCAAAAATACGGCTTTCAGTTTGTGTAACCCTTTCGCTAAAGCGACGCTGCGGTCGCTACGTGAAAAACGTTTCACTTCTCCTCCATTATTAATCAACAATTTACCATCAATCCATACTTCTTCCAATTCCGACGAGAAATAATAGACGCCATCTTCCGGTATATCCACATAACCCGATGCGACTGCGGCATATTGGTTAACGTTGCGCATGGATTCACTTGTTTTCACGGCCATTGTTATTTCACGCAAACGATTTATCGACGTCTCCCGCCAATCGGAAATGCCGTCTATCTCCGACGATTTGAGATACATTCCTTTCGTCAGTTTGACTTTCAATCCCGGTTTTCTGTTTCCAACCTCAACCGCCGCAGCAAGCTCCTGTTTTTCAATTGTGATAACGCGTACAGGACTCATCTTGCCGGAAGGAAGAATGGAACGAATCATCAACGTTCCGGATTCCGTAAATTCAAGAGGCGCTTCATAAACGGAAGATTCGGGAGTTGGTTCCGTCCCGTCGGTCGTATATACAATTTTTATCGGGCGACTTGTCGTAAACTCAAGCGTCGTTTTATCTGTAAAGGCGATGAAGTCACATGAACCTCCCGGCTGTTCGGGTAACGGAATATAGTAGTTGATATGATAAGCGTCCAAACGAACATATGCATTATTAATCCTGCGTTCAAAGTCTTTATAATCTTTTTTTTCCGACGAAGTCCATGCTATTTCAGCAAGCGCTAGTATACGCGGGAATATACGATATTCCCTCAATTCTTCCGTATACATATATTCCGACCACGTATTACATTGCACCCCTTTCACAAAATGCACCTTGCCCTGTTTCACTAACGTATCGGGCACAGGATCATATCTGTAAACCGTCTCGATAGTAGCCTTTCCGCCTATCGTTACCGGGTCGATCTTATAATCGCCCTCATAGCGGTCAAGATACATTCCGTCATTTTGAGGCGTCATGATAACATCATGATCCATAGCCGCGGCAGCGATACCCCCATCTTCGCCACGCCATGACATCACCGTCGCCGTCGGCGCCAGTCCTCCTTCCAGAATTTCATCCCAACCGATTATTTTTTTTCCGTATTTAGCCAGCGTTTTTTCCATGCGTTGCACAAAATAGCTTTGCAAACGTTCTTCGGCCGTATAACCGTCTTTTGCCGTCAACCCTTCTTCACGAATACGTTTCTGGCATAACGGACATTTTTTCCATTCCGACTTGGGACATTCGTCGCCGCCAATATGTACATATTCGCATGGGAATAACGTTACGACTTCCTTAAAGACATTTTCAAGAAACTCAAAAACGCTTTCTTTTCCAGCGCACAACACAACATCTTCAACCCCCCAGATGACACGCGGAGATAGCGTTTGCCCTCCGCATGACAGTTCGGGATAAGCGGCAATAGCTGCCATTTCGTGTCCGGGCAACTCTATTTCGGGAATAATCGTGATGAAACGTTCCGACGCATAACGGACGATTTCTCTCACTTCGTCTTGCGTATAAAAACCTCCGTACTCAAATCCTTCACCTTCGACGCGCGTAGCGCCTGTTTCCGTCAGTTTCGGATATCGTTTTATTTCAATACGCCAGCCCTGGTCGTCCGTCAAATGCCAGTGCATACGGTTTATTTTGAATAATGATAAAACATCCAAATATTTTTTTACGTTTTCGACCGGCATAAAATGACGACACGGGTCGAGCATAATACCACGATAACCGAACCGCGGTTCGTCTTTAACCGAAACACAAGGCACACTCCACACGTCCTCAACGACTTCGCGACTTTCAATCTCTGCCGGCAACAATTGCATAAACGATTGCATCCCATAGAATAATCCCTGCGGAGTTTTCGCCCTGACAGTAGCAGACAAAGGCGTAACGTCCAAAGTATAACCTTCGTCATTCACATCAAGCGAAGCGTCAATTAACAGCGAAATCACATTTTTCGAAGATTCTTTATCGCTCACATTCAGCGGAATACCGGTCGAAGTTTGCAACTTCGATGCAAAAAACGAAGCCACCGTCTTCGCTTCCGGCGCAACAGCGTAAAAAGAAGTCTTTACATTCAGACGGAACGTTCCTTCATGTTGCGTAAGACTGTCGGGTTTAGGTATAATATTTATGCCTTGATTATACTCTTTCAACCGCATTTTAGTACTGACGTCTCCGCACGCGACAAATATATAAGCCATCAGTACGGAGGATAAAAAAAACAATTTATTCATAAACAATTTTACTGTATTTCATTCAAATCACCATGCAAACAACGGATACAAATCACCACGCAAACAACGGATAATTATTCATCGTAGCATTAACTTTATCCCGTACGGATTTTACAGTCGATTCCGATTCCGGGTCCGACAATACCGTGTCAATCATCTCAACAATTTCACCCATTAGCGGTTCTTTTGCGCCACGTGTAGAAATTGCCGGCGTCCCTATGCGTATACCTGAGGTCTGGAAAGGTGAGCGGCTATCAAACGGCACCATATTTTTATTCACGGTAATATCGGCTTTTACCAATACATTTTCCGCCACTTTCCCCGTCAGTTCCGGAAATTTTGTGCGCAAGTCTATCAGCATACTGTGATTGTCGGTGCCTCCCGATATTATTTTATAGCCTTTATCCACAAAAGCCTGCGCCATGGCGGTGGCATTTTTTTTAACCTGCGTCTGGTATTCTTTATATTCGGGTTGAAGGGCTTCATCAAAAGAAACGGCTTTAGCGGCGATAACATGTTCGAGAGGTCCGCCCTGAATACCCGGGAATACTGCGGAATCAAGTAATTGTGACATCATCCGGATTTCGCCTTTCGGCGTTTTCTTTCCCCATGGGTTTTCAAAGTCTTTGCCGAGAAGTATTACTCCTCCGCGCGGGCCGCGTAGCGTCTTATGGGTTGTAGATGTTACAATATGAGCGTATTTCAGCGGGTTATCAAGTAATCCTGCCGCAATGAGGCCGGCAGGGTGCGCCATGTCAATCATAAGTAAAGCGCCCGTCATATCGGCTATCTCGCGCATACGTTTATAATTCCATTCGCGAGAATAGGCCGACGCTCCCCCTACGATCACTTTCGGTTTTTCACGCAATGCAACTTCTTCCATCCGATCGTAATCGACACGTCCCGTTTCTTCTTTCACATTATATTCTACGGCGCGATACAGGATGCCGGAACTGTTCACCGGCGAGCCGTGAGATAAATGGCCACCATGCGAGAGATTAAGTCCGAGAAAAGTATCGCCCGGGTTCATCACAGCAAGGAAAACCGCCGCATTCGCCTGCGCTCCCGAATGTGGCTGCACATTCACCCATTCCGCATCAAAGAGTTTTTTAAGACGTTCTATGGCAAGGCTTTCACTCTCATCCACAACTCCACAACCGCCATAATACCGCTTACCCGGATACCCTTCCGCATATTTATTTGTCAGACAACTGCCCATCGCTTGCATAACCTGCTCACTGACAAAATTTTCCGATGCAATAAGTTCTATACCTCTCAACTGCCGCCGATATTCCCGTTCAATAATTTCAAAAATCGTATTATCCTGTTTCATATTATATAAATTATAAAGTTTATAAAATTCTACAAAATGACATAACTTGTTAATAGTTTGCGCATAATGTCTTTATTATCCCGAAATCGGTTGTAAAATTAAGCATTTAAATGTAATTACACAAAAATGCCGGATGAAAAAAAATGCCGCAGATTCAACTATCAAATGCAACAAAATTATTAATACGCTCAAAGAACTGCTTTCTAACTGCTTTCTAAGACTTCCAATAATTCAATTTTGTAATTTAAAAAAAACAATATCTGTATCCGGATTATATGATATGGCATAGATAGTGTTATCGGCATTATTAACACATATTTTCTTTAAATCCACATCGGTTTCATATCTTATAACAGGGTTACCATCCCAATCATAAACGATAATTTGATTCGACAAACATGCTTTTTCATGAGTTGTTACGTTGACATCTTCAATACTTCTGCCGGAATAAAGCAAGTATATTCTTTCATCGGTTGCATAAGCGTCTATATAACCTTCCCTGTTATTTTCATAAGGATGGGCAAATATTATATTGTCATCGGGTGAAATGGTATATTCATATTTGCCTGCATAGTTCTTTTTTATTGAATTTACATTATTTGTGTCAAATTGAAATAATTCAAAGTAGGAAAACTTTGATGAACAAAAGATTAAACGGTCAAGATGTTCGTTTACTAACATTTTCCCTTGATATGCCATTGCTTTGGATGCCATTTTTTTATTATCCACATTGTCATTAGGATATTCATACATGTAACACAAAAAAGAATTATTATTCCACAAAGCAAACATTCCTTCATTAAAAAGTCCGGTAGCAATATAGTTATTATTCATTTTAACTATTTCCATACATTTGGAATTTTCATATGTAAACTTTTTTTCTATTTTCCCCGATAGAATATTCATCTGATAAAGTTGAGCCGAATTCATATCCTGAAACAAAAAAACGCTGTCCGAAGTCTTTTGTGCCACATTTATATATATAAATTCATCAGGGCCGTTTCCAGTAGGTATAAGATGAGATATCTTTTTATTACCCAGATTTAATTTAATCATCAATGAATCACTCTTTGGGTTATGAATAATTAACGAACTGTCACTATTAAAATATAACATTTCCCCACCAAGAAAAACCAAGTCTTCGCCTTCAAGAAGTTTTGAATGATTTATTTTTACTGTATCCGGAAATATATCTATTTGTGTTCTCTTGTTTTTACAAGAAATGATTAATAGAATTAAAGAAAGTAATAATATTATTTTTTTCATCTGATTGTATTGATATTAATTCTTTTATTCATCATCCGTATGTTTTTGAGTTCCCGAATCCCAGAGGATCTTTTCTTTTGTGAGCCGCGACCGCGCTTGAGCGGCTGTTCTTTGGTTTCCGCAAGCGTTTCGGTTGAAAAAATAACCCTCGTCCAACTCTATCCTGCCTGCCGCCACATTTGGGACATACTACACCGACATGATCGCGGTATTCCTTAAACTTCGCTCGGCAACTCGCCTCGTCCGGATACGCTTCTATAAACTCTAACAGATTCATAATATATCGATTTATTTTTAATACTGCAAATGTATATGAAATTTTTCAATTCCACGTGGAATGTCGAAAATTTCATGTACATTTGCCTTCCACAAACAGAAATATATGAACGAGATTGAATTAACAATTGACCGGCTTCGCGAAGAACTGGAACTACATAATTATAACTATTATGTGCTGTCTGCGCCAACGATTTCCGACAAGATATTCGACGAGAAGATGAAGGAACTGCTGACGCTGGAAAAACAATATCCCGAATACGCAGATTCTTTATCTCCCACGCAACGCGTAGGCAGCGACCTGTCAAAAGAATTTGAACATGTCGAGCATAAATATCCGATGTTATCGCTGGGGAACACATATTCCGAAGAAGAGATACGCGATTTTTACGAACGCACGGCGCGTATGCTCAACGAAACTTTTGAAGTTGTTGCGGAACTTAAATACGACGGCACGTCCATATCGCTTATTTATGAAAATGGAAGACTGTTACGTGCCGTCACACGAGGCGATGGGACACGAGGCGACGACGTGACGGCAAATATAAAAACCATCCGCTCCATTCCGCTGAAGTTGCACGGAAATTATCCCGAAAAGTTCGAGATACGCGGTGAAATATTACTGCCATGGTCTGAATTTGAACGTCTTAACAAAGAGCGCGAAGAACAGGAAGAACCGCTTTTTGCGAATCCCCGCAACGCCGCATCCGGCACACTCAAACAACTGAATCCGTCCATTGTAGCCGAACGGCATTTAGATGCTTATCTTTATTACGTGTTAGGCGAATCGCTACCGTCGGACACGCATTACGGCAACCTTGACGCCGCACGTTCGTGGGGATTCAAAATTCCGGATGTCATACGCGTATGTAACAGCCTGCATGATTTATTAAATTATATCAACTACTGGGATAAGGAACGAAAAAATCTTCCGGTTGCCACCGACGGCATCGTCTTCAAGGTAAATTCCCTGCGTCAGCAACGTTTCCTCGGCTTCACGGCAAAAAGTCCCCGATGGGCTATCTCCTATAAGTTCCGGGCGGAAAGGGCGGAAACACAACTCAACACAGTGTCGTATCAGGTTGGACGTACAGGTATTATAACGCCTGTTGCGAATCTGGATCCCGTACAGCTTGCCGGCACAGTCGTTAAACGCGCGTCTTTGCATAACGCCGATATAATTGCCGAACTCGACCTCCATACAGGAGACCGGGTATACATTGAAAAAGGCGGCGAGATAATTCCCAAAATTGTCGGCGTGAATAAAGAAGAGCGTTCCATGCCGACAGGCGAGAAAGTGATATTCATCACCCATTGCCCCGAATGTGGCACGCCGCTGGTTCGCGAGAAAGGAGAAGCCGGACATTATTGTCCGAACGTTTGGGGATGTGCGCCACAGATAAAAGGTAAAATTGAGCATTTTGTGACGCGACGCGCAATGAACATAAACATAGGGCCTGAAACGGTAGAAGACCTGTATAATGCTGGATATGTACATAATACTGCCGACTTGTATACGCTAAAATTCGCAGACCTGATGCGGCTGGAAAGATGGGCGGAAAAAAGTGCGCATAACCTGCTCGAAAGTCTTGAAGAATCGAAAAAGGTGCCTTTCGAACGCGTCCTGTATGCGCTGGGGATAAGGTACGTGGGCGAAACGGTGGCAAAACGGTTAGCTTTCTCATTTCTTTCCATCGACAATATAGAAAACGCTTCATTGGAAGAATTGATTGCCGTCGACGAAATAGGATTACGCATAGCGCAGAGCGTGACCGGTTATTTTGCCGAAGAGCGCAACAAAACGCTGGTAAACAGGTTAAAATCGTATGGGTTACAGATGAAAGCCGGCGAAAATGTACAGACCTTACGCACCGGCAAACTTAATGGCCTGACAATCGTCATTAGCGGGACTTTCGCCCGTCATTCACGCGACGAATATAAATCAATGATAGAACAGCATGGCGGTAAAAACAGCAGTTCCATTTCCGGTAAAACCGATTATGTCCTGGCCGGAGACAACATGGGGCCGGCAAAACTGGAAAAAGCACAGAAACTTGGCATAAAGATCATCAACGAAACGGAATTTTTAAAACTAATCAACGAATGATTCTGACTAATTATTTTCTAAAAAGAGAAATGCAAAAACTTATTCTCAGGGCTTCCGGCAGACCTCATCTGTACCGTTCCCTGAATGATGTAAAAACCATTCTGTTCCTTTGCGATGCAAAAGACTGGGACACCGGCCGTCACTGCGTTGAGCGGCTCAAATCGATGAACAAAACAGTCAATACCGCTATTTATGCGCCAACGACAAAAGACGTCCCGACATGGTATTCAAACTACTTGCTGTTGCGTGCCGATAAAGACGTAAACATATGGGGATTCCCCGATAAAAATTTGCAGCGACAGTTCAACTGTTTGCCGGCAGACTTACTATTAGATCTTGCCGGCGAGCAGTCGCCGGCAATGTATTATCTGTTTCTGCAACATCCGTCAACATTCAAAGCAGGAATCAAACGTTCGGAAAACTCCCGGTATGATTTATCCATCATTCCACCGGAGGATAAAAATGATTTCCAGTACTTTTTCGACCAATTATTGAACTATTTGCAGTCCATTACATCCGGATAACCTGTTTAAACCGGGATGCAATCCTCGAAAAATAAGCGAGCTTATTTTGCATTTTTCATGACATACATTATCTTTGTCGTCCGAAAACAAACAGGTTACTATGGCAGGCATAGATTTACAAGGCATGGGCGTTGCCCTGATAACGCCCTTCAAAGAAGACGAAAGCATTGACTATGAGGCATTAATCAGAATGATTGATCATCTCATGGAAAATGGAACGGATTATATCGTAGCGCTCGGTACGACCGCCGAAACGCCGTCCTTATCCGAAGAAGAAAAAAAAGAGATTACACGAATAGTTGTCGAACGGGTGAATCGTCGCATTCCCGTCGTTCTTGGCATAGGAGGCAACTGTACACGAAATGTAACAGCACAAATCGAGCATACGGATTTCAAAGGTATTGATGCCATCCTATCCGTCGTTCCATATTATAACAAACCTTCGCAGGAAGGTATTTATCAACATTTCAAGGCGATTGCAAAAGTTTCGCCGCGACCGGTCGTATTATATAATGTGCCGGGACGTACCGGAACAAATATGACAGCAGCAACTACGCTACGGCTCGCACGCGAGTTCAACAACGTCACAGCGATAAAAGAAGCTTCCGGTAATATCACACAGATGGATGATATAATAAAGAACAAACCCTCCGAATTTCAGGTTATATCCGGCGACGACGGCATCACATTTCCGCTGATAGCATTAGGCGCAGTAGGCGTTATTTCCGTTATAGGCAATGCTTTCCCGAAAGAATTCAGCCGTATGGTAAGGTTAGCGATTCAAGGCGATTATCAAAATGCACGCATCATTCACTCCCGTTTCGCCGAATTATTCGAATTGCTGTTTGTCGATGGCAATCCTGCGGGAGTAAAAAGCATGCTGAACATGATGGGGTTCATAGAAAACAAGCTACGATTACCTCTCGTTCCTACGCGCATAACCACGTGCGAGAAGATCAGAGACGTACTTGACAGGCTGAATATAAATGAGGGTGCGTCAAAAGATTGAAATCGTCGTTATTGGCAGGATACATTCCGAAACAATTATTGATTTTCAGGCATTCCGGATTGCTTCACTCCGTTCGCAATGACGAAAAACCGACTTTTGACACATCCTCTTTTTCATTATTTATTTTCGAACTTGCTTGAAAGAAGTACCATTTTCATCAGTTCGTCGTCTTTCCGTATTTTTAGTCCCGAAGGCGTAAGCGTATGTGTAATTCCTTGCGTATAATATGAACTGCCGTAAGATGTAATTTCCCGATATACGGGTAACGCCAACAAACAAAGATCTTTGTCGGGAGAATTCTCTATATGCGTCTTGAGTAAATTACTTATATTTCCAAATGCATAAGTCCGCGTATCGGACGAATAACCGCTATATGTGTCGGATGCCGAATCGTATCCGGCATTATCATATGATATAAAGGAAACATTATTGTCTTCAATGTTTGCATTCTCAAAAAATGTCGTCACCGAATCTTCGGGCAACAAGAGCAAGTGAGACGGCGGCGCATAGGAAAAATCCCATTCGTCGACAGGTAAATATTTCAGTTTAAGCGCAAAACTGTTAATAAAGCGTTCCTGAACATCCAACGTTTTTGAAATCTCAACTGTAGGTATGACAAGTTTCGTACAGACGCCTGCCGGAGACTTAATATATGTATGGGAAGGATTTTCCTCCAGCAAATGATTGATATTATCGTTTTTAAAACGGTTGATCTGATACACTTCTTTAGAATTGCGAAACCTTTTGACGCCATAAACCAGAGAATCTTGTCCCTGCGAATCTGTTTCGGCATAAGTATAGGATATGTATATGTAAATATCTTCTCCCTGCGTCAGTATAAGATTCCCGCTACCGAACGTATTCGTAATATATACGCCGGGGAAAAACTCGTTAAAAGAGCGCTGCGAAGCGAATGTTGAAGGATTATTGATGGTTTCGTCATAAAACTTCTGTCCCAATTCGACAGGCAGCTTCACCCGTATGCTGGGGGCAATCGAACTGCGGACGGAGTCGGGAATACTCATATCATATGCCGTATATGTACAAGCCCCTAAAGGGTTACTCATATCGCAATATTTCTCCGGATTGTCATTCGTATAAAAATTCCGTATTAAGGGATTGTTAATCGGAAACACCGAGACTTGCATCGGTACAATTGTATCACCATATGCCGAAACCCCTCCGTAAGAATTAACAGGATAATAAATAACCAAATCTATTGAATCGATCTTTCCGTTATAGGGCGTTGTGGAAAACTCAAATCCTTCCTCACAATAAAACTGACACAAGAAGTCGGACTTAATCGTCCCGTAAATCGGGTCATACATTTCTCCCAACATACAAGTAGACGTTTTTGCAAAGATGGAATCAAGTCTTACGGTCATGATTTCCATTTGAAATGTATCGGTATAAACGGTTATCAAATCTTCAGGAGGCTGGATCGTTGTCCCCACCATCGTCAGATTATCGTCACATGCGCCTGTGATAAGGCCTGTCAAAAGGCTGCATAAAGCTATAAGTTTTTTAAATCCTTTCATTTTCTTCTGTTTTTATTAGGAATTAAGTATCTGATCATAAAAATCATTATAGACATCAATATACGAAACATTCGGCTGATAAGACAAAAACGGTTTGTCTCCTTTTTCTATAAATTCCGAGACCTGTTCATTTATCCGGGAACTTCCTTGAATTACACCGTCGGAATATTGTATTGCAAGGTTTGACAAAGCGGCAAAGTCTGCCGACACTTTTATCAACTGAAGATCTCTGTCGGTCATGCCATCCTGTTTCATTTTTTCGGGAAGAGATTTGTCTAAAGAATTTTCAAATGCATCGTCATAGACGGAATATACGATTTTAGCGCCTCCAAAACTCGGATCGTCAGCATACATTTTCTTCAGATAAATCGGTGCCAATGCCGACAACCATCCGTGGCAATGAATAAGATCCGGTATCCAACGCAGTTTCTTCACCGTTTCAAGAACTCCCCGCACATAAAATATAGCCCGTTCGTCGTTATCGTCAAATTCCTGGCCTTCATCATCATGCACCGTGTATTTACGCTGAAAGAAATCATCATTATCAATAAAATAAACCTGCATACGGGCCGATTGGATAGAAGCAACCTTTATTATAAGCGGATGATCCGTATCGTCAATAATAAGATTCATTCCCGATAGACGTATCACTTCATGTAACTGATTCCTTCGCTCATTGATACTTCCGTAACGGGGCATAAACGTCCGTATCTCACGTCCTCTTTCTTGTATGCCCTGCGGTAAGATCCTGCATATTCTGGAAATTTCCGTCTCCGGTAAATAGGGCGTTATTTCCTGAGTAATAAATAAAATTCGCTTCGCGCTCATCCTCTATTATTTAAAAAATCGCCACAAAGATACTAAAAAAAAACGGGGAAAAAAACAAGCGAATCAACTTTGATTATTCAATACTTTTCAAATTAGCATAATTTATAAACTAAAAAGATTTTATTAGCTATTTATTTTGTTGCTTTGCACTCTGATTACAAACATTTAAAATTAATATTTTAGAAATGAGAACGATACTTAGTATCAACGAATTAAAGACCTTTCTTTTCGATGATCGCAAATCCGGAAAGACCATCGGCCTTGTCCCCACAATGGGCGCTTTGCATGACGGGCATCTTAGCTTGGTTAAACAATGTAAAAAGGAGAATGACCGTTGTGTCGTTAGCATATTTGTTAACCCTACACAATTTAACGACAGGAACGATCTTAAAACATATCCGCGAACGCTTGAAAAAGATTGCGAACTGCTCGGAAAAGGTTACTGCGACTATGTATTCGCCCCATCGGAGGGTGAAATATACCCCGAACCGGATACGCGCGTTTTCGACCTCGGTGCGGTAGCCGAAGTTATGGAAGGCGAAAAACGACCGGGACATTTCAACGGCGTGGCGCAGATCGTAAGCAAATTGTTCGATATTGTTGCACCGGATAATGCTTATTTCGGAGAAAAAGACTTTCAGCAAATCGCCGTTATCCGCAAAATGGTCGGGCAACTCAACTTACCTGTTAATATTATCGCATGCCCCATCATACGTGAAAAAGACGGGCTTGCCATGAGTAGCCGCAACACACGCCTGACAGCCGAACAACGTCAAATTGCTCCGGCAATTGCTCGTACTCTAAAAGAAAGTACTACCTTTGTGCCGGAAAAAAGCGTCAAAGAGATCGAAGATTGGGTCGTAAACACGCTTAATCATATATCTCCATTGCATGTTGAATACTACGAAATTGTAGATGGACGCACATTGCAGCCGATAAAAAACTGGAGCGAGACAAACGAACCGGTGGGTTGCATAACGGTATTCTGTGGCGATGTAAGACTTATTGATAATATAAAATATTGAAATGACTATGACTATGACTATGACTATCGAAGTTTTGAAATCAAAAATTCACCGGGTAACGGTGACGGAAGCGAATCTTAATTATATAGGCAGCGTAACGATAGATGAAGACCTCATGGATGCCGCCAACCTTATCGAATTTGAGAAAGTTCACATATTAGACAATAATAATGGCGAACGTTTCGAGACATACGTCATAAAGGGCGAACGCGGCTCCGGCATTATCTGTTTGAACGGGGCGGCGGCGCGAAGGGTACAACCGGGCGATATTATCATCATTGTTTCTTATGCGCAGATGGATTCCGAAGATGCTAAAAAATTCAAACCGACAATCATCTTTCCCGATACGACAACCAACAAATTAGTATAAGACAAACAGCCGAATAACAGACAAACCATTATGGTATGAGGTTGTTCAAAAAGTAGACCATCCTTTTTGAACAACGCTTTATTCCGCAATATGAATTATGCAAAAGGACATAAAAAAATATACGAACAAACATATATGGAACATAAGTTTTCCGATTATCATCGGATTGCTTGCACAGAATATGATAAATGTCACCGATACGGCATTTCTCGGCCGTGCAGGAGAAGTAGAACTCGGCGCATCCGCCATGGGTGGCCTGTATTATATATGTCTTTTTACAATATTTTTCGGATTCAGCACCGGCGCGCAGATAATAGCAGGCAGGCGAAACGGTGAAACGAATCATAGCGCTATCGGCCCAGTAATGATTCAGGGCTTTTTCTTCCTCCTGATTCTGGCAATCGTTCTTTTCGGGATATCCTACTTTTATGCAGGTAAGATGATGCGCCTCATGATATCGTCGGAAGTTATATGTGAGGCAACCGTTACTTTCCTGAAATGGCGTACCATCGGATTCTTTTTTGACGCCTTCAATGTCATGTTCCGCGCTTTCTATGTCGGAATAACAAAGACGCGGATTCTTACGATAAACGCCTTTGTTATGGCCATCACAAATATCGGCCTCGACTACGTGCTGATATTCGGGAAATTGGGGGCTCCGGAAATGGGCATTGAAGGTGCAGCAATAGCCTCCGTCATATCGGAATTTGCATCTACCCTGTTTTTCGTAATTTACACAATGCTCACGATCAACCGAAAAAAATACGGACTTACACGTTTCGGATCTATCGACCTCCGATTACTGAAACAAATCCTCGGAATATCCATATATACGATGTTTCAATATTTTATTTCGATGAGTACATTCCTGCTGCTCTTTGTCGCCATAGAACGACAAGGACAACATACGCTTGCCATCGCCAACATTGTGCGAAGCATTTACATCGTTATGTTCATACCCCTTAACGCCCTTTCTGCAACGTCAAACACTCTTGTCAGCAATATCATAGGCGAAGGAAGGTGCAACGAAGTGATGCCGCTTATACGACGCATATCGCAGCTTTCGTTCATCATCATGTCTGTATGCGTACTATTGCTCTGCACCTTTCCTCATGCCGTTCTGTCAATCTATACAAATGACATTTCGCTGATAAACGGATCCGTACCATCTGTTTATATGATATCGATAGCGCTTATCATAAATTCCATAGGATGCGTATTTTTCAATAGCGTTTCCGGTACGGGAAACACAAAATCCGCGTTAATACTCGAATCCGGCGTTCTCATATTATATACCATGTATATCTATTTGGCCGGAATAGTTTTTGAACTCCCCATACATGTATGCTTCGGCGCGGAAATCATATATTTTTCCGGACTTCTTATCGGAAGCGCCATCTATATGCGTTTTGCGGACTGGCAAAAGAAAAAGATTTGATTTACATGCTTAACATCTAAAAAATCACTTGGGCAAGTTAAAATAGAAAACGCAATTTACAACCATTCTTTCATAAAGTCGTCCATTTCTTTCGCATGTTCTTCCAGGCTTTGCAGGAATTTGAATTGTGCTTTTGTACGTTGCATGTTATGTTGGGGATGGTGAATCTTATAATAGGTATCGCCGTTGATATAATCAGTAAAAAAGCGTACAGTCTGCATATAGGTGAGTAATCGTCCACCGTATGGAAGCATGCTTATTTCGAGAGAGGTGAGGAATGATTGGGCGGTTTCCATATAACCGCGCGTATAAGTTCTGAATATTTCCATATTGACGTTTACATTGTCCAAGTTTGCGTCATCTTCCGCACCTGTATTTGCTCCCGTACGGATAAAATCGCCGATATCGGAAAGCACATATCCCGGCATCACTGTATCCAGATCGATGACACATAATACTTTTCCGCTGGTTTCGTCAAACAGGATGTTGTTCACCTTTGTGTCGCAATGATTTATACGTTTTTTCAGTTTACCCTCAAGGTAGAGTTTTTCCTGGATACACATTGCTTCCGCGCGTTTTTCAATTTCGTCCACGAGTTCCGTCACGCTTTCCAGCCGTCCTGCAACATTCGTTTTCAAGGCATCGTGGAATTGTTGCAGTCGAAACTCCATATTGTGAAATTTCGGAATGGTTTCTCCAAGCACACCTTCGGGAATATCCGCAAGCATTGACTGAAAATCCCCAAAAGCCTTACCTGCTTCGTACGACCGTTCCGGGGTAATTTCTTCCATACTTATACTGCCGGGAATCATCAGGCATACACGCCAATAATTTTCACCGTCATGATAATACGATTTGCCGTCTTTTGCCGGTAAGAATGTAAGAACCTTACGGTCTATATCCGTTTCGTTCCGCTCTTCCAGCTTCTTTCTGATATGCGACGTCACTATCCGTATGTTATTCTGCAACATCTCCACATTTGTGAAAATATGATGGTTAATACGTTGCAATATATATTTTGCAGCGCCGGATGTCGTTGTTACTTTCAATGTATCATTAATATGTCCGTTGCCGAATGGCGTTACCTCAGCAGCATTGTCTTCCAAATCGAAATGTGATAGGATCTCTAAATAAGCATCATTAGTCATGGTTTTCTATCTGTTATATTATTAATTCCGCTGCAAATATAGTGCAAGTCGAGTGCAATACAAAATAATTTTGTTTATTTTTATTGCCGAGACGCCGCCTGTATTCTGTTTCTACACAAAATATAGTGCAAGTCGAGCGAGCGGGGGATGTTGAATCTACACATATCAGAAATTAAGAAAGTTATTAGGTAATATTGTTTTTGCATGTAACAGTTTATACGAAAAAATAGCGACCGAGACGAAACAACATTCCAGTAAGCCATTGAACCCGCCTGTATATGTGGTAATGTGGGATATGCGCAACTCTACATCCGTTGATAACAGAAATTTGGTTATTTTCCCTTGTTGTGGATAAGCATGAGTATGCTCAAATTTCTTTCTCAATCTTATATCTGTTCCTGTTCGGAGCATTACGCGAAATAAGTTCGCCGATAAAACCGGCAAGAAAGAGTTGGGTGCCGATAATCATCGCCGTAAGAGAAATATAGAAATAAGGCGAATTTGTAACCAACGGGCGTAAATCCCCTTCAATGATAGACATCAGTTTGGCTACAAGCACGAAAACTAAGGCGACAAATCCGACAAAAAAGACGATGCTCCCCCAAAGTCCGAAAATATGCATGGGCTTCTTTCCAAATTTCGAAGTAAACCAGAGCGTAATAAGATCCAGATAGCCATTGTAAAAACGGTTTAACCCGAACTTCGTCTTTCCATACTTACGAGACTGATGCTGAACGACTTTCTCCCCTATTTTATAAAATCCGGCTATCCTTGCCAAATACGGGATGTACCTGTGCATGTCATTATAAACCTCTATATTTTTGACAACCTCTTTGCTGTATGATTTGAGACCACAGTTGAAATCATGCAATTTAACGCCGGAAAACTTCCGCGCCGTAGCATTAAACAATTTGGAAGGAAGGTTTTTCGTCAACTTATTATCATAGCGCTTTTTCTTCCAGCCGGAGACGAGGTCATATCCTTCTTCCTTTATCATACGATAAAGTTCCGGTATTTCATCCGGGCTATCCTGCAAATCGGCATCCATCGTAACGACGACATCACCCTGTGCACGTTGAAATCCGCATTGAAGAGCCGGCGATTTGCCATAGTTGCGGCGAAATTTTATGCCTTTCACTTCCGGCGCTGTTTTACTTAACGCCTCAATGATATCCCACGACCGATCCGTACTGCCATCACTTACAAAAATAATCTCATAAGAAAATTTATTTTCGTCCATCACATGCTTTATCCATTCATATAATTCAGGAAGCGATTCCGCTTCGTTATACAAAGGTATTACTACTGATATATCCATCCTCGCTTAAATTTAATCCTGCAAAACTACATGAAAAACCCGGATTTTCCAAACACATGAAATTTTATTTCCTGCTTCGTCGTCCATGGTTTTCTTTTCCTGCGGGAAAACTTTCGCTTGCCGAAAAAAAAATGACAAATCAATCCCGACATTGATTCACTGGGAGATATCGAATCGGGACACATCGAATTTATTGTTTGATCCGGACGCTATACAACGATGAGGCTGTGCAAATAAATAGTGTGCGACCGTCTTTCCCGCCGAACAAGAGTGAGAGGGGACGTTCGGGCGTTTCTATTTCGCCGATAAGGGCGCCTGCCGAATCGAACACCTTAATGTGGTCTGACGGAATATATATGTTCCCATTCGCATCTTCGGCGACATCGACCGCCCCTGTTTCGGCGAACAATTCGGGCGACGTAAGCGTATTAGCTGTCGACACAAGGCAACGATATGTGCGCAAGCCGGGCGATGTGGATGCGTAAAAGTATTTCCCGGGTACAGCCGCTTTCAGGGAACAAGTCTGTCCGATATCGTTCGTATTGGGAATGACAGCGCTCCCATCTCTGGCAATAAAGCAGGTCTTCACCTGTGCGGTAAGGATCTCCGGCAAGTTATTTTCATGCTGATGCCGGGTGGTTTGATAATATACTGCGGCGTCTTTCGGTATTTTATTAAAATCTATTTCTTCCAGTGTCTCCATCGTCGTTTCGGGATGTTCCGGATCGAAACTCACGACGCCTATTTCGCCCCTTGTATGTATCGACGGAGTTTGAATCGTACGGGTAACGACCATCAGGCGACCGCTTTTATCGAAAGCAAGGGATACCGGATTCATCGGTAAATCCCAAATAAGCGAAAGTTTGTCGTCGACACTCCAACAATAAATACGATGTGCCTTTGAATCCGTGAAATATATATTACCTCTCCTGTCGGCTGTCGCCGCATCAATAAATTCAAAACCGCCGGCCAGCTTCATCACTTCTCCAACGGCAATCATATGATTCCGTGATTCATTCTTCACCGGCGGCTTTTTGCCCGATATATCAAGGCGGGCTATCTCACGGGGACGGACATAGCAATCATATCCGACGTCATATACGGTGTTATCAAAAGCATGTTTCGTCCAACTGTAATTATGTAAACCTTTAAATCGTATATCGGAGACATTCTCCACCCGAATGGCATAAGGGAAGGGCGTAGTAATCCTGCTTACCCGATAAAGGAATGTATTTGCAAAAAGCAAACGGCTTGAATTACGAATATCCAGCGGAAGACAGTAAGGCCCTTCCCCACTCTCTTCTTCCAACTGAAGCGCCATAAACCTCCAGTTGGACACATCGTGAAGGATGATTTCATTTCTGACATGGTGTTCGCTCGACATATAATAGACGCGCCCTTTGGTGGCAGTATGCGAAATATACATCCCTGCTGCGGCATAAGGGCTTGGCGTCCATATATCTTTAAATGTACCTCCTCCTCCATCGGTAATCCAAAGGCTCCAGTACTGCGAGTCCCATTTGCGGAAAGGGATACCGTCGGCTGTACGATTATCGTTATAAACCGGAACAGCCTTTCCGTCGGCAGTATAGGTGCCGTGTCCTCCGGCGAAACGGACGTCGTTAAGCATGGACTGTTCGCCGGCCATCCATTTGACGGCTACAGCCCTTGCATTTACGCCCGCCGTATTCAGACCGATACCCGTTACAATATTCGTCCCTCCCTGCGGCGTTTCCAGCAGGGGTAAGGGCGGACCGGCACCCTGATAGGCCGGAGTACTGTCTTTCAGCATGATTTGCGTAAGCGACGGATGCAAGCCTGCAAGTATTGTATGAGATTTCAGGACGATGGGTTCCGTCACCCGATAGTGTCCGCCCGGCAGATATATCACTGCATGATTTTCGATTGCCTGCCTCAGCACATGTGTGTCGTCAGTCGTTCCGTCGCCTTTGGCGCCCAGCGACTTCAAGTTTACCCAAGCCGTAACAGGCGGAAGAAGCGGCACATCGGAAGCAACAGGCGGTGGAATATTTTCCAGCGGTTCCATGTCAACAATTGTCCGTACCGTTGCGTCTCCTCCCAAATCGGATATTTGCAATCCATGTGTAAATTCTTTCACTACATAATATTTATACGGTGCTTTTACCGTTTGCCCCGACGTACGGAAAACCGCAAATTCAGGCGTCCGGATACAAACGATGTTTTCGGCATTTATTTCCGTACGCGGATTATTCTCATTACTTATCAACAAGGCATGATTGCGAATATCTTCAAAGCGCGAATCGGAGATCCATAACTCTTCGGGGTACCCTTCACTGATGATTACGGCGGAAGGTGATTTTCTGAAATGGGCGCGGACAATGGTCAGTCCGGCTTCGCGGGTCTGAACGGCAGATTGCTTTTGGCCTTCAAAATATGTGTCTAATATAAGGAATTGCCATCCCGGGGCGGTCTTTCCCGTCCTGATGGCATAATCGCCTCCGAAAAACCGGCAATATTCGATTTCGTTTCCTCCATCTTCAATGCCAACATTCCCCGGATTCAAATAAAAATCCATGTGCGAGAGGAAACTGTGTTGGGCAACGTGGAAACGCACGGCGACAGCAGCAGGATTCCCGCCTTCAATCCGTATATCGACATTACGCATCCCACTGTAAAACGTTCCGGCATTCGCATCCTGTACGGGGCGATTTCCCCAAGGTTTATCCAAACAAAAATGAAACATGTATTTACCGGCGCCCGCTTGAAATCCTTCCGTATTTCTACCCAACAGGAACACCGGGCGTTTCTTCCCGTACCCAATCAAGCGGATTCCCTTCCATACATATATGGTTTTAGAGATGCGATACGTACCTTCGGGAATAAATACAACGCCATACCTGACGGTTTCCTGTACTTTATCAATGGCCGACTGCAAGGCTTCGGATATATCCTGCGAACCATCGTTTTTAATATCAAATTCTTCCGGCGTGAAATATACGGCCAGCGAATCTTCCGGTTTCCCCGTATAGACGGAAGCATATCCGTTTTGTTGTCTTTCCTGCCCTGCTGCCGCGTATGTTATCCCGCTAAACAGGATTAATGTCATTATGATAACTGTTCCATTTTTCATAATATTATTCTATAAATTTCCCCGGGCATTTTTATTCGCCCGTGTGTGTGATTGAAAAAGTTAAAAGCCGTAATCCGAACGCTATATGTTCGAATTACGACTTTTCGACAATTTATAACATATATCGTTTGACGCTTACCCTGATACTGCCGTTACTATTGACGGAATTGACATATATATAGGCAAGGTATTTACCATCAGCCGTTTTCATGAAAGCGCCTTCGTCATTCACGAAATTCAAGACAAAATCCAAAGCATGGTCAATTTGTAGCGTTTCGAAGTCGATATCATCAATATACACATTCGGAATATTTCCTTTTAGTTGAGCATCGCGTACATCGACCCGTTTTTCCATTTTCGTACTGTTTTTAGTCCACGAAGAAGAAACTGCATCGCGGGCAAAATACTTCGGGTCGCTACCGGGAGAAATAAACGTATGTCCATACGTAAAACCGTTAAATCCGTTTTGATAGATATATACGAAATCTATTTTCCCTGACAAATTTCGGCTTTCCACTTCTTCACGGGTATATGCCGCCATATCGGCAATCGAGAAATAGCAGGCTTCATCGTTAGACATGTCAATCAGTCGTTTCATATCCATTTTCGATACTTTGTAGGCCGGTGTAGAGCATGAAGCCTTATGGCCTGTCGACGATTCCGACGTAAATGTAAAAGACACTTCTTTTCCCCTTGCTTCTTCGGGCACAACATAAAAATAGCGGATGGTAGCGGCATCCAGATCTACCTTATTGACACCATACGGGACATACGGATGCACATAAATTTCGTCGACCTGTCTCTCCATAACTGCCGTAGATACATTACCCGATGTAGATGTCTGGCTTACGGTTTTTAGCGGCACATCATTTCCGGCGGCATAGCTAACTCCATCCACAGAGATCGCCGTCCGCGTCGTATAGTACGAATACTCTTCGAAGCCCGTTCCCGTGGCTCCGGCTACAGAGGCCGTAGCTGTGGCCGTACCGAGAACTCCATCAAGACTTCCCATTGCATAAGCAAACTCCAATCTCTCGCCAACAATAGCGGGACTTATCGTTTTCTTCAAAAAATCATTTCTCATCCGTTCATCGCCATCATCGTTACTGCATGAAACAAATAAACAAAGAGGCAGCATGGCATAAATTATATTTCCATATATTTTCATAATCGATTCATTTTTTTTGTTACTGACCTTGTAATGTGACTGTGATCGTATATTCTTTCCTTACTTGCCGGTCGCCTGAGATCACCGTATACTTACGCGGCTGGGTAAAATCAACCCATGTTCCCATTTTCGGCTCCACAATAGCATCGGTAACTAAACTGCAATAAGGTTTCAGATGTGTCATATTCGTGCCGAACCGGGCTACTGCGGTAACGGTACAAGCCACGGTATCAATCACAGTTTGTCCCGACACAAGCGCTGTCCGGTTATCGGGTCCCAACAACTCAAACATACTCATATAACATTGGCTTCTTGTTGTAATCAACATTCCTTTGTCATCTATGGGATAATCGCCACAAGCGGGAACCAGGAAAAACAATCCTGCGATTATCCCCATAAAAATTAAATTTTTCATATACATAAATATTATTTTAAATTATAACCATGGATCATTTTGTGTCAGATTCACATTCCGTTCACGTTCAGCCGTCGGTATCTGATAGATATAAAACCGGCGATAATCACGTTCGGGAGCATTCAGAAATTCATCCCGTATCCGGGTACCGCTTGAATTATACAAGACTTGTCCTGTCGGGGAAGGCCATATTGCCTCCACTTTCCTCCAGCGGCGTATATCAAACGGGCGATGTCCTTCAGCTATCAATTCTACAATCCGTTCCTGTTCAATAGCATCAAAGAAAGCATTTTTATCTGCATATTTTTCAGGCGCTAATCCGGGTAAATTCCCTCTGGCTCTGATTTTATTTACCAATTCCACCAACTCGTCATTCGGCCCGCTCACTTCGTTAACGGCCTCACAATACATCAAATACACGTCGGCGAGACGCATCAGATAGAAATCGCAAGGCCCGTCGCTACGTTCGGCAATTCCTTCCTGACGCACCCATTTACGGAAAAGATAACCTGTCATGGGATTTGAATCGTAATTGATGTACGTATTTCCGTCGGTACTTCCAAACATAAACGTTATGCTGTCGCCGACAGCATAACCACTCGCATCGATTCGCAGCATTTTCTGTCCATCCCACAGAATAGTAGCTTTCATCCGCCAATCCCTGTTATAATAAGAGGCCGGATTACGCGCTCCGCCTTCCAGCGTTGCGCTTGCGTTCAATACCAATGGGGGAAGAAAATCGCCGGTAGTAAGCGATTGGTAGCGATTCGCCAGACGATAAGTCGCTTGCACCCAGCATTGGGCATTCCCTGTACTTCGTGTGCCGTAATCTCTCTGCAATTCCTGTCCTTGTCCCAAGTTCGGCCCACCGTATTGTACGGAAAATATAATTTCCGGATCATATTCATTTGCGACTTGAAACAAGTCCCAGTATTTCGGATGATCGGCAGTGCCGTGATTACCTTCGCCGAACAATTTCAACCCATAATTTTTGATGACCTTTTCAAAATCAGCTGCTGCGCGGACATAATACTCGTTAGCTTCGCCTGCATCCCGGGTAAACCCGCTAAGTTCCGGCCAGCCGTTTTTCTTCCACGAAGCCCAATACAACGCTATCTTCCCGCGAAATCCATATGCGGCAGCCTGCGATACTCGTCCCCGTTCACTTCCGGCCAATGTCTCCGGAAGCGTTTCTATGGCATAAGTCAGGTCTGAAAGAAGAGAATCTTTGATGGCGGAGATCGGCGTACGGGTAAGCGTAACGGCTTCGTCGTTTCCGGTCAATACCTTTGTGTAGAATGGGACATCGCCCCACAATTGTATCAGCCGAAAGTAAGCCAACGCTCTCAGAAAGCAAGTTTCGCCTTCAATTCTTTTCAACGTATTCAACGTATTGCTATTACTTTCCTTTTCAATCATCATTTTGAGATTCATCCGGACGTAATTAGCCCTGTTGACCACAGCATAGGCATTGTTCCACATGAAGCCCATGCTACTCGCCGAACTTGCTTGCGGATGCCATGTCCCGCTTCCCAGACTGGTACCGCGAGTCCATTGAAATTCGCCCATTCCGTCGAAATAATAATCACGTCCGAAAAGCGTACGCGTTGCATTGTATACGCCATATACGGCCGATAAGGCATCATCCGTCGTGTTCCAGAAATAAGCATCCGGTAAATCGACTGCCGATTCCTGCGTGAGTATATCGTCGATACACGAAGGCAAAACAAAAATGCCGGTCAAAAATATATATATTATCTTTTTCATATTGTTACTATTTTAAATTTTATAATCCGATATTTAAACCTATCGAATATGTTTTTGCTAAAGGATATGGGTCAAAGTCTCTGTATTTATCCGGATCGACACCCCGCCATTTTGTAATTGTAAATATGTTTTCAGCAGAAAAATAGATACGAATATGATCTAATTGAATTTTCCGTATCCATTTCCGGGGCACATTATATCCGAGTTGCAAGTTCTTCATTCGGATAAAACCTGCATTATCCAGCCAAAACGTCGATTCTTCCCTGTTTCTTCCACCCGAACCGGTTGCTAACCTGGGTAAAGACGCATCACGATTATCCAGCGACCATGTATCATACCAGTGGAAAGCCTGAAAGCCATAGCGGTCTGCCGGCGGATTCACGTTATTATAAGAATCCAGCCAATAATCCCATCTGCCGGAAGCAGCCTGGAATAACGTCATCAAATCAACATTTTTCCATTCTAACGAGAATGTCAATCCATATTGTCCCGACGCCCGATCGCGGTATTTCCCGTCCGAAGCCGTACGGTCTTCGCTGTTTATCTGCCCGTCGCCATTTACATCTCTCAGCAGGATATCGCCGGGCGCCATATAATTTGCAGCCTGGAAAGGAGCATTGTATATCTCGTTCCAGCTTTGAATCAGTTCATTTTGCGCCTCGTATCCGTAAACAAAATGATAAGGCATATCTAAGTAAATCCATCCTTTACCCAGAAATTCGTTCCATTTTTCCAGCGAATTTCTGTTTATCGACGCATTGACGTTTATCTTGTATTTCAACTCTCTGATATTGGATTGCCAATTGAGGTTGATTTCAACGCCCCTGTTACGAAGTTCCCCTATATTCTTACGCGGTGCGGAATACCCGCTAAGCAATGTAGAAAAGTCCGACGGGCGGATCATTCCTGTTGTAAGCCGGTCATACCAATCGAGTTCCACAGAAAGTTTATTATTGAAAAATCCCAGATCCAATCCGATATTTTTGACTGTAGTCGCTTCCCACGAAAGTTCGGGATTGATCATTTTGGTATTGCTGAAACCTTTCGCCAGACCTCCGTTGATGATATAATTCGTATTGGAAAGCACGCGTTGTTGTTCGCCCCTGTCCGACAAGACAGAGCCGGCGTTCAATGTGTTATTTCCCAAAGAGCCGACAGACGCGCGAAGTTTTGTCTGGCTGATGAGATCCCTGAGCGGTTCGAAAAAATTTTCTTCGGATATCCTCCAGCCTAAAGCTACCGAAGGGAAGAATCCGAACTGATGACCTTCAGAGAATTTCGACGAACCGTCGTAGCGAAAATTAACTTCCAGCAGATACTTATCGTACATCGTATAATTCAACCGTCCGATATAGGAGAGTAATCCCTCCGTAGACGAGTATCCTCCGACGTTAGGCGAAGACATCAACGTAGCATTCAACTCTGACAGGGACGGATGCAAACGGTCATTTCGCGAACCGTTCAGTAAACGGTCGAACCAAAATTCTTCGGCGGCTATTGCCATCATCGAAAACTGATGTCCGGGAAACAATTCTTTATCATACGAGATCTGTCCCTGCAGCAATGTTTTGTAACCCTGCCTGATTTCCTGCGATACGCCGGCATTGGCGGCAATCATCGTTCGCGACTGCATTCCGGTCTGGAAATTCCATTGAACCGTCGGGTCATTATAGCTTTTGGTAAACTGATTGTAGTAGCGAATGGAATAATCCGCTCTCACTTTCAATCCTTTTATCACTTCCCAGATTCCAAAAATATTCCCATTGTACTGCTGTTGATTTCTGTTGCTGTGCCAAACTTCGTATTCGGCCAGCATATTCCCTGCCGAACCGTTCTCTCCATAGGCCATACCTCCCCCGTATTGTCCCGTTTCAGGATTATAATTGAGGATGCCCGATACGGCATACATCAATCCGGCTGTTTCCAGTCCGGCGCCTCTCGGATATACGGAGTTTGTCCATTGGCCATCCATACGGGATCCGACCGTTATATTATCCCTGATTTTGTAATCAAGATTCACACGGAAATTATACCTGTCATAATCGTTATGAATTTGTACGCCTTGCTGATTCATTATTCCGGCAGATAAAAAGAACGTAAATTTTTCGTTTCCTCCCGAAGCGGAAAGATTATGGGTCTGAACCTTTCCGCGGCGAAACATTTCATCGTACTGGTTTGTGTTCGGAAAAAGAATGGGGTCTACTAATCCTCTGGCCATCCATTGTTCTACACTTCCATAACGGAATCCCGAAGAGCCGTTTCCAGCGCCTACCGCACGCATTTCCATTGTCATGGCCTTGGGATAATCGGCTAAATATTCATAGAAGTTACTCATCTCGGATATGGCGTAAGAGCCTGTATAATTGATTTTTGCCTTCTCGTCCCTGTTTCCCGTTTTGGTAGTGATCAGGATTACGCCATTGGCGGCTCGCGAACCATAAATAGCCGACGATGCGGCATCTTTCAATACAGAGATGTTTTCCACATCATTCATATTAATTCTGTTTATATCCACATCGGGCATTCCGTCGACAACGACCAGGGGATTCGAATTATTGACCGAGCCTAACCCGCGGATTTGTAAAGTAGCGCCGTCAAATCCGGCAAATCCCGTACTTTGCTGCACAACCAGACCGGGAATCAAACCGGACAACCCTGTCGACAAATTCGTCACCGTCCGGCTGGACATTTTTTCGTCGAACTTCACCGCGGCAACGGCGCCGGTCAGGTTCACTTTCTTCTGCGTTCCATAACCTACGACGACAACTTCGTCCAGCGCTTGCGCGTTTTCCATCAACCGTACCGATATATCTGCCCGATTTCCTACGCTAATATCCTGAACGGCATACCCGATGAAAGATATTTGTAACGTTGCATTTTCCGATACCTCTAGTGTAAACTTACCGTCAACATCCGTAATTACCCCGTTCGCAGTTCCTTTTTCGACAACATTGGCGCCCGTGATCGTTTCTCCATGTTCGTCCAAAACGGTACCGGTTACCGTTTTCTTCTTTATCTGAAATTCTTCAGCGGATAAATCTTTTAAGATGATATGTTTACCTGACACCTCATAACTTAGGTTTATGTCTTTCAGCGCCTGCTCCAAAATATCCCCGAGTTCTCTCTGTTTTGCTTCCACAGACACCGGAGTATTAAGATTCAGGTTTTTATACATAAAAGTATATTCCGTATTACTCTCTATGGCGGCAAAAAACTCCTTCAAACTGGCATTATCCAGATTAATATCCATCTTCTGTGATAACTGGGCAAACAGAGCGCCAGATATCAACATTAAAAAAAACAGCATGATTAATTTTTTAAATTGCATATGATATTAGATTAAAATTAAAAAAAACAATTAACTTTGCCCCTTGTAAATAACCTGATTTTATCCAAGCGTCGCTTAGATAAAGGGATTATTACACGTTATGTTATTCTGTGCATGAGGAATGGCAGTTCCTCATGCATTTTTTTTATCCGATTATTTATATGTAATACTCGCCTCCTCTCCGTTTATTTTGTATACAATAGGTGTAATTTTATTAATTTCATAGAGTATTTCCCTAAGCGATTCACTTTTTAAGGTGAATCCATAGAGAATCTTTTCATTCATATTTTCAACGGATATATTCACTCCATACCAACGTTCCAGTTTACGAAAGACCTCCGCCGCAGGTGCATTTTCAAATTTGAGTTTGTTCTGTGTCCACAAACATTCCATTTCCGCATCACAAGACTGAACCTTCCACTTCATATTTTTTTTTGAAATAGATGCGATCTGATTAGGATACAACCCCGTAAT
This sequence comes from Tannerella sp., assembly GCA_031258835.1. Lineage (GTDB taxonomy): Bacteria > Bacteroidota > Bacteroidia > Bacteroidales > Tannerellaceae > Tannerella. Next base: position 2,687 of record JAIRMH010000307.1, on the reverse strand, counting down.
TAATGTATTGTCGGGATATGCCAGACGGACGACTCCTTTCAACAGGGATATTTCGATAACCGGATCTTTCTTATATGCCGACACATTAAATGCCGTACCATGTACAACCACATTGACACATTCAGTCTCTACCGTAAAATTTATATCGGTATTTTTTTCGACTTCAAAAAAAGCTTCTCCATCTAATTTCACAAGCCTGTTGTTCCGGTTAAAATCGGAGGCATAACTCAATTTAGAATCGGAATTAAGCCATACGCGCGTTCCGTCGGGTAAAAGTATTTTTGTCTTCTGCCCGCCTTCTGCCATAATAATGAACTCTTCCGGTATTGTCCGGTATTTGCCTGAAAAATAAAAATAGGACCCTAATGAAATAATCACAGACAGCAAGACGGCAGCGACCATCTTTATCCGCCGAAAAAAGATCCGTTTATTCCCGCTTAACATTTGCAGGTGAATATTTGCCAATACTTCCGCTTTTATTTCTCTATTCATCGAGGCAACCGAATCCATTTCATCCCATATTGATTTAAGTTCGCCATCTAATTCCCCGTTCGGAGAACGTTTGACGATTTCTTTCAATTTGCGAAACTCTTCCGGAGTAACCTTCTCATAAAGAAAGAGTGCTAATAAATCTTTTAACGGAAATTTTTCCATAAACGTCTTCTATAAATTTTTTCTATAAATTTTGCCGGACACAGTTTTATCCGTCTGTGTGTAATTCAAAAATTTCATGTACATTTGTTTTTATATTCTTAAGTATTACGTTCGGAAGGACAAAAAGTCCCGACCGATTTGGTATGTTATAAAACACATTTTAGAAATAAATCGGAAATATAAACGGTCGTAATCGCCATAAATCGGCAGGTCGCGGATCGTTACAGGCAAAGTTCATTTGTACGCAGTCGAAATAGGATGAACTCATACCGGTTACCGTACGGATGCGCTGCTATCAAAGAAACAGGAAGATAAAAAGATAATAATATGACAATTCATCCCGCAGCGTTTTCATTGCTAACGATAGCTGATTTTTCACCGTTTTTTCGGAAAGATGTAACGTTTCTGCTATAACGGATATGGAAAGTTCCCGTTCCCGACTAAGTTCAAATATTTGCAGTTGTCTCTCCGTCAGTTTTCTCTTAGCTTTTTCAAACACTCTTTGAAATTCATCAAAATCAATACTTTCCTCGACACAATTTTCCGTATAGGACTGATAAGCCTCGCTATTTATATACTCTTCAAATGCCACGCTTTTCATTTGATCGCGAAAAGAATCAATGATCAGGTTCCGGGCGATTGTGTATAAATAGGATTTAAAAGACTTATCTTCAGATATTTTTGCTCGCGTCTGCCATACCCGCAAAAAAGTCTCCTGCAAAATATCCTCAGCCTCCGACGGCGATTTGGTCAGATTCAGTACAAAACCGTATAGCATATCCGAATAGATTGCATACAGTTTATCAAAGTCTTCATAAGAACCCGATTTAAGGCCTATGATTAAAGATATGCAAATGTCTCGATTCACAACAACATCTCCAATTTAACATATTCATCGTAAAAATAAATGATTCCATGGCTCCATTCATTCTTCCCACGGAGTTCAAAAAACTTTCTCAATCCGCGCGACAAATTTATTGTATTTTTTTTACAAACAACACAAAATCATAAAAAAAATACGGCAATTAAAAAAAACTTATTGGCTAAATCTTTTTTTGAGGTGCTATAAGGAAAAATAACCGGCCACACAGTAGAGGAAGAAATCTTTATCCCTAAGTCCGTAGTTGTTAGTTATGAATCGTTGAATTTTCCCGTTAAGACATTCTGCTTTAGCGTTAGTAGCCCCATGCCGGAAGTAATTTATAATCTGCTGTTCGTGCTTGCGCAGCATTTTTATAACGCTCATAAATTCTTCGATTGAAGCCGCCTGCAAATACCATTCGGTCTTCTTCTGTTCGCCGTTTCCCTTTCGTGAAAGAATTTTGCAGCTCCTTAACCCAACTTGGCAAAAATACCCATCAAAATGGCATGGAATTGGGCTGTTAGTCGAGGTTGCCAAATTTGTATTTAGCTTATAATGAAGGTATTATAAAATAGGGTTGGCCAGAAAAGTCGTTTGTAGTCCCAGTCTGTATATAAATGATGTTAAATAATTCGGATGCTACTTTTTTATTTCGTACCTTCATTCGTAAATAGTCAGTATGTGAAAGCACTTAAAATCAGCATCTTGTTGATATTGAAGTTTATTAGACACAACAAAAAAAGAACGGACATCGGTATGACATTCGCAACTGTTGTACAGGCATTTCTATGTTTTAAAACAACCAAGTTTATAAGAATTTTCATTCGCGTGCTCGAAGCAACAGTCATTGCCTCCCGGTTGTTTAGGCCAGTTTCCTCTTCGGGCTTGGATGTCTCGGTAAGAATCGGCCTGAGGATTTGTGCGCAGTTATGCGCTTTCTCTACCGGGCAAATCCGCTCCGAGTTGTTTCAGGGCTCCCCTGTGATATTTGATTTGCGCAACCTTACGCCTCTCATCTATATAACATTCACCCAATTCTTTATAATCGCACTTGTTTTTCAAGAGATGGTACACAACTTTGAGGATCTCATGTCCCAATGCTACGATGGCTCTTTTTTTGCCCTTACGTGCTGCCAGTCTTTTGTATCTTGATGCGAAAAAGGTTTTTTTC
>JAIRMH010000294.1 GCA_031258835.1 Tannerella sp. | reverse complement strand
TGATTTTATCCCCGCTACAATATATTATAACGGAGGTAATTGATCTAAAAATGACTTTTTAATACAGCTTCTTTTATCTTTCCGATCTATATCTATCTTCTTCTGTCTATTTTTATTTGTCTGTGTGTAAATTGAAATTTTTTGTATATTTGCAAACCCACCTCAAAAAATGCAACCAAAGGCAAAGCAAGGTAATCCGGTAAAAATCAGCGAATATGGCCTCGATTGGCTTTTGTTATTCATGCTGTAAAATGCAGTTTTCGGCATATTGCGGCAAAAGTTCCGTTTCTTAACCGTTACCCATTTGCTGCTACGCAAAACAAGGCAAAATAATGACATTATTTGTCATCCTGTTGCATTGTCTGTCATCGTTTTACACTGTTCAAATAACTCACAAAACAAGTAATTTTATAACTTAAAAATGTGAGTTTATGAACACAAATTTAAAGGTATCGTTCTACCTTAAAAGAGAACGCAAGTGTACAAAATCAGTTGTCGGCGAAAAAATGGTTTACCCGATTGTCGGGAAAATCATCGTCGGAAAAACAGTCGCCCAGTTCAGTTCCAAACTGAAAATCGAGGAACGGCTGTGGAATGTCAAATCGGGACGGGCAACAGGGAAAAGCCATGTGGCCACCGAATTGAACAGGGAAATTAACAGGGTTAATCTGCTTATTCATTTCCATTATTCAGAAATCCTCAAGCGTACAGGAAAAGTTACTGCTCAGGAAGTTAAAAATGCTTTTCAGGGCATTGCGTCTGCACAGAAAACTTTGCTCGTACTGTTTGAAGAAATCATGCAGGCGTTTTATTCACGTGTCGGTATCGACCGGGCAAAATCAAGTTATTTGCAATACGTCAATACGCACAAGCATTTGCAACGCTTCTTGAAGGAAAAATACAATCTCAGGGATATTCCATTATCCCAGTTGGATTTGCCATTTATCGAAAATTTTGATTTTTATCTGCGCATTGAACGGAAAATGAAAACGGCTTCGGTAAACGGGGTAATCATTCAACTGCTATCCGCTGCAAGGATTGCTTTACACCGGAATCATATCAGTCGTCCGCCGTTTTTCGGATACAGGCTGGAAAGACCTGAGTTTCAAATACGCTCGATTGCTGCCGGGGAACTGGATAATCTGATTTCAACAAAAATTGAATCCCATGGGTTGTGTTTTGTTCGCGACATGTTTGTGTTTGCCTGTTTTACAGGTATTTCTTACATTGATTTGAAAAATCTCACGTGGAAAGGAATTATTACGGAAGAAGACGGAAGTTTGTGGATTTCCAAGTCCCGGCAAAAGACAAATGTTCCCTTTAACGTTAAATTATTGGATATTCCTGTCCAAATCATTGAAAAATACAGGGCATTTTCAAAGGATAATTTGGTATTCAATCTGTTTTGTCAGGCCAAGACCAATAAACTGTTGAAGTACCTTGCCAAGCTTTGCGGGATAAATAAAGTATTGACATTCCACATGAGCCGTCATACATTCGCAACTCAAGTCTGTTTATCACAGGGTGTTCCGATTGAAAGCGTAAGCCGGATGCTGGGTCATACCGATATTGCAACTACGCAGCGTTATGCACATGTTAACCGGGATAAAATCGGTAGCGATATGAAGTTGCTGTCTGCACGAATTGCAGACAAATATTCGTCTACTATCTAATTATTAACCAATAAATGAACATGATTATGCAAAATACAAGAAGCACATTCAGTATCCTGTTTTACATCAATACAGGTAAAGCGAAAAAGTCCGGCAAATGCCCGATAGTTGGGCGCATCAGCGTGGACGGTGAAAGTACGGCATTCAGTACCGGAATGGATATTTTTCCATCGGAATGGGATGCTCATTCAGGTTTGGCTGTTGGTAAATCGAAAGAAAGTTTTATTATCAACAAAAAGATTGAAAACTGTAAAGCCGAAATCGAAAAGTATTACCGGGATATGCTGGGAAATAAAAGTTTTGTAACTTCCATGATGCTGAAAAACGCCCTTCGGGGCATCGGGACGAATCAAAATACCGTCATGCAGGAGTTTTCGTTGTTTTTGGAAGAAAAGAAGAAAAGCATTGATATTAGAATTTCAGAAAACACTTATATTCAGTATTGTAAAGGATACCGGCATTTGAAAGATTTCCTGAAAGACAAATTACAGGTTGATGATATTCCGTTTGGGAAAGTGGATATTGCTTTGATTGAGGATTATGCCTGTTATTTGAAAGTAGAACTGAAAATGGCGGCAAGGTCTGTTCATTCGTATATGGCTCCATTTCGCACCACCGTTAAGCGTGCCTTTAACAAGGGTTTGTTACGTCAAGACCCGTTTTTTGATTATACGCATGAAAAAATAATCGACAAACGCCGGTATTTGTCTGGAGAAGAATTGGAAAAGTTGATGAAATCCTGTTTGAAACGGGCATCGACAAACTTTATCCGTGATATGTTCTTGTTTTCGACATTTACCGGACTTTCGTATTCGGACTTGAAAAATTTGCAGTTCAATCACTTTCAACAACAGGCAGACGGCAGCCGATGGATAGTATTAAACCGCAAAAAAACCGGGACAGCCTCTTATATTCCATTGTTGGACATTCCATTGCAAATTATTGACAAATACAGGAATACCAAATTTTCAGGTACAGATGGCTATGTTTTCAGAATAAAGACAAAAGAAGATTTAAACATTCAATTAAAGAAAATCGCGAAAGCCGCCGGAATTGATGAAACGCTCACCTTTCACATGAGCCGGCATTCGTTTGCGACAAGTGTCTGCCTGACAAACGGCGTTCCGGTGGAATCGCTTAGCCAAATGATGGGACACCTTTCAATTAAAACGACACAGATTTATGCAAAGGTAACAAGGATTAAACTTAATGAGGATATGACTAATCTTGAAAAACGGATTGAAGGAAAATATCAGTTATCCGGAAGTTAAATGGTAGTAAAACAAATAATTGACTGATAAAAATGGGGCTGTAAGACATATTCTGCAACCCCATTTTTATTATACAGCCCTTTCAGAAAGCCATGCCACAATATCCGATTCCCTGTATAGAATTTTCCCTTTGAGGCGGGAAAAGGGAATTGTCTTTTCATCCCGCCACTTTTGCAATGTCCGGGGCGAAACCTGTAACATCAAACATATATCCCTGTTTGTCAGGTATTTTTCGCTATCTCGCGAATTGCGGTTTTTAATCAGGGATTGAATACTTTCAAGCATTTCGTCCAGCGAAGCAATAAATGTACCTGCTTCTGATGCCTTACAGTCTATTATTTCCATCCTGTTATTCCTGTGTTTTTATTTGTGACTGATTAATAAACTGTTCTATATCGGAAGTCTTGTAATAACATTTCCGTCCGATTTTTGAATAAGGAATTGCTCCCGTATCCCGGTAGGTCTGCAATGTCCGTTTTGAAATATGCAACAGGTTGCAAACTTCCTCATTGTTCAGCCATTCGCCTTTATTTTGGTTGCTTTCGCAGAGTTTTTTTACCTGATGCTTGAAATTTTCAAACGACTGCTTCATTCGCTCAAATGCCTGTTTTTCGATGACAACTATTTCCATATCAATACTGTTTTTTCGGACAAATTTACAGGGATAAAAAATAGCCCCTGTCCGACTGAAGGCGATACGGCGTCATTTGTCATTATATTACATGGTAAAAAAAATACCCCGCAACAGTCGTGAAACCATTGCAGGGTATTTTCAGAATCAAACGGTCGATCAGGCGGCCATTTCTTCATACACCGTGTCAAACGCTTCTTCCTCTTCTTCCGGTATTTCGCCGATACTTGCATGTTCGGGCAATCCGGGATACAGTGGGATGTCGTCCATGTCCGGATTATCTAATGTTTCGGGATCAGCAGGCTGTTCCCCGTTTACTGTCACCACTTCGGCTATTTCTTCCTCTTCTTTCGGTATCTCACCGATTCTTGCGTGTTCAGGCAGTTCAGGATAGAGTGGAACATCGTCCATATCCGGGTCGTCGAAGGGTTCAGGATTGGCGGGAAGATTTTCCATTTGTTCTTCGTTTACAACAATCGCTTCGGCTATTGCTGCATTTGCTTTCTCTTTGTCAGTGAACGGCTGCAATTCCCGTATCCGTTCTTCAATCCGTTCATGCTTCTTTTTGTAGGTTTCGTTGCACTGTTCCTTGATTTGGGCGACCTTATCGGGGAAGTGCATCGTTGCAAACTCAAGTAACAGTCCGGATTTCAGACTGTTGCCGGATGTTTGAGACAAATAGTGGATAATAAAGTCGCGGCGGATAGCGTTTTCCTGTTCAATGGATATGTATTGGATCATTTCCGCTTTTTCTTCGTCGGACAGCGTATTTTTCCCTTCCATGCCGAATTTTTTGTAGTTTTTTTTCCGCAAAAAGGAAAGCATGATAAAATAAAGCAATTCCTGTTCGCGGGGTGAAAACGCTTTTGTGGGAACGGCATTATTTCTCAGATAGCGTGTTACTTCCTCGATTCCTTTTTCAAAAGCGAGTTCCCTGTTCCGCCTGTCCTGACTGCGAAGTTTTTCGATTGTGTCTTCGTTCTGCGGTTCTGTTCCGGTTTCGGGAATTACCCGATAGCACAGTTCGGGTTTCCGCTTGCTTACATCTACCAGCAGTTGCGCTTTGCCCTGTTCTACCATTGCTTCAATTTGGGCGGCATGGATGTTATACCGTTCAAAACTTATTTGATACGATTTTTCCGCTTCCAGATATTCTGTTTCCGATGCATAATTTTCAGCGACAGGCTTTTCCGGTTCCGAAGGCAGGCGGCTGGCTGACATTTCGTAGATTTCATGTCCCGTATCAACGAGGTTGTTCACTACTTCCGCCGAAGCGAAAGATTCGGGAGCAACGCAGATTGCGGCATTTTTCCTTTCTTTCAACAACTTTGTAGCTTCCGCAGCCATGTACTCGGCTTGCTTGTATCGCAGGCATTCCATATTTTGGCATAAACCACAGTTTCCGTCTGCAAACAAGTCGCAGATAGAGGAATTGGAGCGACAACCGATGCAGTCCGACTTATCAAATTCGTAGTTGGATAGATCGGCGCTGTACCCTTTTTCGATCATCTTGCGAAAATCTTTTGTTTGCAGACGTTTCCATGAATAGCTGTCGTCTGCGCTAAGGTGTTCCCTGTAAACATTTTTTTGAATGTCGGGACAAAAACGGGCGAGTTCAAGGGCGATTCCCAGTGTAATTTCCTCTTCGACGAGCAATTCGGCGACTTCATCGACAAGGTTTCGCAGTTGCAAACGCGAACGGATGTATTTGTCCGTTTTTCCGAACTGTTTTACCAAATCTTCGATGAAATATCCGCGTACTTCCATCAGTTTGCCGAAAGACAGGGCTTCTTCCACCGGATTAATATCCCGGCGTTGTAAGTTTTCCAAAATGGTGATTTCCATCGCTTCCTCATCGGAATAGTTTTTCACGATTGCGGGAATTGTACTTGTCCCTGCTTTCAGGGACGACCGGTAACGCCTTTCGCCACAGACGATTTCATAAGTTTCGCCCTTCACCCGGAGGGTAACGGGCTGGATAATACCGAAATTGACAATGCTTTGGGTCAATTCCTCCAGTTCTTCTTCATTCCGGTATTTCCTCGGATTGAAGGGACTGCATACAATCATCGAAAGTTCGATGTTTTGGATTACTTCAGGACTTGCCTGCTTCATTTCTGCTGTAACGGGAGTTTCCTGTGTTTTTTCTTTTCCCGTTTGCTTTTTGTTTGAATTTTTCTGTTTCATAACAACTTGTTTTTAATTAATACTAAATTATTTAATCGGCGAATTTATCATGCCATTCGCCATCGGCATATATGTTGAATCCGACGTATTCGCAACCAAATTCGTAGCTGAGGACACGGATATACAGGTCGTTCCCTTCCGGCAAGTCTTTTGTTAATTCTTCCATTTCCCTGTGCGGGAAAGTCCAGCGCGAATCAAATTCTATTTCACATTCGAAAACTTCCCCGTTATCATAGAGCACGCTGTCGCATCGGAATGACTGCCGGACTGATTCCATTACTGAATCTCTTAGTGTACAGCTCTTTGTTGAAAGGTAAAGTTTGTTTGTACAGATATTAGCCATAACATTCCGTATTAAAGAGTTTGACAATCTTTTCCCTGTCCGTTTTGCCTTCATCGTCCAGTACGGGATTGAGGTAAAAGCCGATATGTACCGGCTGTCCGAAAGAGGTACCGACCCTGTTACGGATGCGGTAATGACTTGCATGGCGGTTACTGTTTCTTCGCCGCTTAGTGTTTGATGTTTTATTTTCCATTTTATTATTGATTTGAATGTTTATTTATTGTTAAATTCTACCCTCGTCTGCATACGAATAATAATTTTCAGGACTTATTATTATGTGGTCTAAAACGGTGATATCCATTATATTGCAGGCGTCTTTTATCTTTTTTGTAATCAAATCGTCCTGATGACTTGGATTGCAGTTTCCCGAAGGATGATTGTGGCAGAGCGTCATACCGGTTGCATTGGACAGTATTGCCGCCTGCATGATATGCTTTATATCCACCAAAACCTGGTTTGTCCCGCCTTCCGATATATGGGAAATTCCCAGTACCTTACATGCCTGATTAAAGAGGATTATCTTGAAATACTCTTTATATTCAATGGTTTCAGGTGGGAAAACACACCTGTCGATAAGCATTTTGTATATATCGGCTGACTTTTTTAATACCGGTCTTTCGGATGGTTTGACTTTGGGACAATAGTTTATTTTCACATCGCAAACCGTCAATACTTCATTTTTGATTTTGTCATTCATGGTCAGATACAGATTAAAAAGATGATAAGCGAAATGACGATAGCGATGGATACCAGCATGACGGTCAAGCGGTAAACAAAACGGATAAATCCTTTCAGGCATACGATAGCAATAGCCGCTAACAGCGGTTGTATTCCTGCTTTTGAGAGTACCCAGAAACAGACGGCGAGCAGCATGATAAGAAGAACCGTCCATGCTGTTTTTTTGAAAATAAATGTTTGCATAACATGATTGTTTTAAAAATGAATAAATTGAGAAACAGGGAAGTTCCCTTTTCCGGGCAAAAAGAACCGCTATGCAGGGATTGTCAAGGTTTTTGCGGAAAATACGAGCCGAGCGTAGTGAGGTCTGGAGATTTTCCGCAAAACCGCGCAGCGGCCTGACCTTGACAAGACCGGAAAGGCATAGCGGTATCTTTGCCCAAAGAAAAGGGGACTTCCGTTTCTGTGAAGTCCCCCTGTCCCTGTATAAGTTCATGTGAGTTTTATCTTTTTTCCTTTTGACCGGGCTTTGAATGGTCTAACCGGAGTGTAAAATCTTTTGTCCGGTTTAATGACAGGATTTCTTCCGTTACCTGCCTTGTAAAAATTTCAATCATGGTCATAAACGTACCGGCGTTTTGTTTTCCTTCACTGACGTCTGCAAGCGTCTTTTCCCAACTGCCGGAGAGTTCTACGTCGGCAATTTTCATGTTCCTTAATATGGTTATGGACGACTAACCCTTTTTCGGTGGATACAAGGTTTTGTCCCTGCCGTTCGACATAACCGCAAGAGAAAAGCGATTCGATAATACAGGTGCGGGTGGCGGGCGTTCCCAACCCGGCTTTTTCCATTGCCTGTAAAAGGCTTGCTTCGGTATAAAGCGGAGGCGGAAGGGTTTTCTTCGTCAAAAGATTCCAGCCGGAAATGGGGACGGTTTCCCCTTCCGTAAATACCGGAAAAATATCGCTTTCTTTCGCCTCGTCTTCTTCACAGTCTTCCTCCCTGTTTTGAACTGTCCGCCAACCGGGGGTGATGATTCGCGACTGTTCCGATTTAAAAACAAGGTTGCCGGCGACGGCTTCTATCCGTATAATTTCCTTTTGGCAGTCCGGAGCGAAGGCTTCAAACATGCGGGAAACAATCATCTCATAGACGGTTTTTTCGTTTTTGGGAAGGTAGCCCGGATAAGTGCCGGTGGGAATCAAGGCATGATGACCGGCAGCCCGGATATTTTCTTTCTTTACGCTACGACGGTTCAGGTTTTCCATGTCAATGGTTTTCAGGCTGTTCTTCATTTTGCAGTAAACCGCTGTCTGCCGAATGATTTTGGGAACGGTTTTAAAAATATCTTCGGGAATGTAGCGGGATTCCGTCAGGGGATGGGAAATTAATTTTTCCTCATACAGTTTTCGTGCAATTTCCATTGTTTGCGTAGCTGAAAAGCCGTAGCGCTCATTGGCGTCTTTTTGCAAAGCGGTTAAGTTATAGAACAGCGGCGCTGGTTGAATCCGGCTCCGGGTTTCTACTTTTGTAATCTGCACCGCAGGAAGGGTTTTTAAATGTTCGTAGATTTTTTCCGCGTTCCGCCTGTTTTTCATCGTACAGGGAAGTGCAAAGCTAAGGAATAAACCGTCTTTTCCGAGGCTGATGCGATGCTCGAAAAACCGGATGGAAACAAAATTCCGGCGTTCGTGGTAACGTTTGCACAGTATCGCCAGCGTTGGCGTTTGTTCCCGGCCCAGCGGATGACAGACCAGTCCGGTAGCTACGCCGAAGACCCGGCTTGCGTTGAAATTAATCAGGTAATCCGCTTTTTCCCTGCAATCGGCGGCATTATAAAGATTATCATACAAAGAACCTTCTGCAAGATTTTGAAAACCTTCGCGGATGGATTTCAGTGTCAGGGAGTTTATCCACAGGCGTTTGAATGGTTTTTTACATTCAAGGTAAGTATATATCCGGCGGAAAAGCAATTCACCCGCTTCCCCAAAATCGGTTGCCGCAACAATGCTTTCACATTCGTCAAAAACTTTTTTGATTCTATTCAGTTGTTTAACGGCTGCTTTGTCGGTAACAACTGTTCCTCTTGCGGTTTTCTTTTTGCAAACGGCAAAGGAAAATGCTTGAGGAATGAACGGTAAATCGTCTTTGGCAAGGCGGTTTTCCTCATAACCTTCCGGCGATGAAAGGGAAATGAGTTCCCCGTCTGTCCATACCAGTGTAAAGCCGCGTCCTTGAAAATAACCTTCATTTTCGGTGGTTATGTCCATATCCAGGCTTGAAGCGATTTGTTTGGCAATGTTTGCCCTGTCTGTTATAATTGCGATCATAATAATTGAGAATTGAGAGTTGAGAGTTGAGAATTGAGAGTTAAAAAATAAAGCCGCTTCCCTGAACAGACAGGAAAGCGGCCGGTTAATAAAATTTTATTTGTTCATATCCGCCGGGGTAATCCCGATGATTTCCAGTATGGGTTCTTCCCCCTTGCGCACTAATTGAAGGGTAGCGTCCATTTCCACATCTACTCCCAACAGGATTAGCTGCATGGAAATTACGCCGGTTTTCTCGCCCCGGAGCAGGGCGTCGAGTTCGCCGCTCAGTTCCAGTTCGTCGCGTAAGATGCCGATGGCGGCCAGTTCGTCCCAGTTCACGTCCTTTTCGTTGAAAGGAGTCGCTTTATCGTTTATTTTCATTTGTTCATTGATATTTAGTGATTTAACTTATGCGATGCTCCGGCTTTTTTTCTTTTCCGGTTTGCTGTCGTTCTTATGTTCCTGTTCCTGATTTTTAGCCTGCTTTTCGGCGACAACGTTGCGTTGCGAAGCATCTTTTTTTGCATCGGGATTTTCGTTATAATAATCAAGTTTCCCCTGATTCCGGTTTACTTTCAGGTAACTGCTGAACTCTTTGCCGTCGTAGCCTTTCATGCCTTCAACCTGAACGGCTTTACCGTCCTGCAGGTTAGCTCGCTGGGTGGCCGATAGCGCTACACCCCAGACCTCGGCAGGTATCTTGAAATCCGGCCGTTCCGTAAATCCGTCGGGCGTTTTGGAATACTGCGGTTTTCCCGTTTCCAAATCAAGTTTGACGAATGAGGAATATTCCTCACCTTTTTGATTGACCATGTTTTCGATAAAGACGGGCTTGCCTTCACGCAGTTGCTGCCGGTCTTCGGCGGTCAGGGGTACGCCGCCCATTTCCTTGGGGACATAAATCTCGCGGGCGCCTTCCGGCGTATCGGGGTTGTAGCGGGTATAGATGGGCTTGCCGCTACCTCCGTCCAATTTGACGAATGAGGAGAATTTTTCACCGTCCTTGCGCTGCATGTCCTCAACGAAAATTGCTTTGCCTGTGTTGAGGTCTTCCACCTGTTTTTCGGTCAGTTGCACGCCTCCGATAGACTGCCGGTTAAAAAGTTTGTCGTTCTCGAAGATAAACTCAATGCCGCGGCGGTCGGCGTTTACCTGAATATGTGCGTTAAATTCCTTGCCTTTTTCCGAGAGCATTCCCTCCAGATAAATAGCCTTACCTTCTTTCAGGTCGTTTTTTTCCTGCTCCGTCAGTTTGACGCTTTTCACTTCGCCATGGATAAATACGCTGTCGGCTTTCATGGCGACTACTTCGTTTGTCAGCTTGTCGACACTGATAAAAGACGGGATATATTCCCCCGAACGGTTTTTCAGTTCAACTACCCGTCCCATATTACCTGACTCGCGGAGATTCTTTTTGTCCTCTTCGGAAAAAACATGCCCGAAGAAGGGTTTTTCCATATCCGGCTCCTTGCGGATACCGTGCATCGCCAGTACGATGGGACCGGCTGCGGATTGCTGGAACGACAGCCGTGCGTCGGTGCGCAGTACCGCCGATCCGAAATTCATACTGATGGGAACAAGGGCGTTGGTTTTGTAGCCTTTGAGCATACTGTCCAGCAGACCTTTTTCCTGTAAATACTCGCGGGAAACGCCGAAGTTTTTTAACTGTTCCCA
>JAIRMH010000278.1 GCA_031258835.1 Tannerella sp. | reverse complement strand
AAAGGACGAACATGCAATGCTGAAAGTGCAGGGCAGTTGCGGGATGTGTAAAACCCGTATCGAAAAAGCCGCTAAAGGCGTTGACGGCGTTACTGTCGCTAACTGGGACAAGGATTCTCAACAGTTGCATCTGCATTTTAATCCCGAAAAGACTTCTGTCGAGGCTGTATCCAAAGCTATTGCCAAAACCGGCCACGATACCGAAAAAGACAAGGCTGAGGATGAGGTGTATAACGCGTTGCCGGGATGCTGTAAGTACAGGAAGTAGCGAAGAACGGTTAGCGTCAGCCGTTCATCGTTCTGATGATTAGGAAAGTCCCCTTTGCAGGAGACATTCGTGCAAAGTTGCGCCATACACACGGCGCACTGAAAACGGGGCTGTCTCAAAAGTTCGACAGCCCCGTTTACATTAAATAACCGTGTAGAAAATTTAGTCTACAATTCCTTCATCGCGCCAATCGGTTTTAGCCCAAATAAGAACAGTTTCGAATTTGTCGTTTTCGACTTTTGGACAATTAGCTTCGTTGAATATCCGTTCATTATCGGGATATCGCAAACGGTTAGGAACCGAACGCGAGACGCTTGTAGTTGCGCCCTGGTCGATACTGTAGAACAGACGCGGCAATCCTGTACGACGTAATTCCGTCCATGCTTCAAATTCCTGCAAATATCCGAAATGCAACCATTTCTGAGTAGCGATGGCTTCTTCTTTGGTCGGATATGCGTTCCAGCGTTCGTTAACAAACTGGTCAATCACGCTTTGAGCGGGAAGAGCTACGGGCTCTCGGGAAGTTGATCCGGAATTGATATCGTAATAGAATTTAACCGACAAATCTACCGCCTTTTTGAATGCCTGTTCGGCATTTCCGGAGACGATATTCCTCTGATACGCTTCGGCTTTGAGAAACCAGATTTCGGGAGCGGAGAAAATCACTGCCGGAATTTTGGTATTTCCCGATATAAAACTTGTCGAATCAATTCGCGAATACTTCGTTTTTACGGTACTTGTCATGTTATCGCCTTCGGAATAAGGTTTGCTGAAATCGAATCCCACATATTCGTTTGTTCCGCTTACGGGGTCGTACAAAACTTCCAGACGCGGGTCGTTGTCGTTCACCATACGAGAGACATGAGCATATGCAGCCCATCCGAGAATACGGCTTTCATCGCCTTTTCCGAGACTTTCGAATCGCAACGAACTTGTTCCGCGACTGAAATAAGCAATCATATCCGAATTATCTTCGGGCAACGGATAACTTGTTTCGTTGCCAAGTACAGTAGTTACGGCAAACTTGCCTTCCTCGACTAACTGCCCTTGAGACGACAGGCGTATTCCCAGACGCAGGATCAAAGAATTGGTAAATTTACGCCATTTAAGAATATCGCCATCATATACTTTCACCGGTCTCCGCCCGATGTCAATTCTTGAATTTCGTCTTACTTAATATCTCCTTATATAAATCTTCATATTGTTTATCTATTTTGTATATTTTGGGTCTTTTTATGCTTGTACTTTCTAATAGAACTTCCAGCTGGTCTATTTTTTTGCCTATTTTTCTTGCTTCACGCAGTTCGTCGCGGATACGGAAACTGTCGGGACTTATATATGCTGCGCGTTCGAGGTATTTCACTGCTTTCTTTTTCTTCCGGAGACGGGCGTATATGTTCCCGATATTCATGAGATACATGTCGCATCCGGGAGCAAGTTCCAACGCTTTCTTGTAATATGCGATTGTTTGCTTGTAATCGCCGGATTGATAAGCGACAGACGCTTTGTCAACAATCGGTTCTATCTGTTTTGCCCACAAAAGGTCGTCGTATGTAATCTCGTGTTTGCGCATAATGAACCCATCACCTATTGTGATGACAGCGACGCCATGTTGTGATACCCATTCCATCATCCGTGACAAACTCCGTGGATGCAACCACAATAAATCCATCTGTTTTCGTGTCACAGGCGCGGCTTGTAGAAGCATCGAATCTTTGCATGTTTTCACCATTTCTTTCCTCTTTTTCTTTTTCCTCCTGAATAAGTCAAACAGTTTCATCATGCTTTATTTTTTTATTATGCCCCGTCTTTTTGTCCGGATTATGATTGGAATGATTATATCAAGGCAATCACGATTCTGACTTTTCACTGTTTTACTTTTTCCATGGTACCTTATCAAATTCCATTTTCCCCATTTGTGGGTCGATAAGTGACAAATCGGGACGTCCTACGAACGCTCCCATGCTCACGCTGCAACGGAGATAATACTCTTTGCCGAGTTCGATGTTAACCGGGAGTTCTTCGCGCGCTTCGGTTTTTGCCCACAAGGTGTATGTACCCGGACTTGTGATCCGGATAGTCGTCTTGGTTTTGTTCTTCACACGGAAGAGAACCCATTCATTCAGATACAGGTCGTAGCTTATCGCCATACCCATCATCGAGCTTGGACGATAGATGTGCAGCAGAGCGCAATCGTTCGTCAACACGTATTGAGCTTCGGGGGGCGGCACATCGTATGATGTCGTCGTTTGTCCCGTTCCACAGCTCGTCATCAGCAGCGATGTTGTGAACATCAGCGCTATGACCGTTATAAAGCGGGCAAATCCCGTCTTTAGCATGTTTAATTCTAACTTTTTCATATTCTTTTATAATTTAATATTTAATTTAACACATTATTCCTGATAAATTCCGTCTTTATCCTTGCCAAAATTGCCATCCGGCGTTTCGACAACGACGAAGAATGAAGGATGGGTAACCGTCTGTTCCTCCAAAAACGCGATAGCGTCGGCTTTTTCCGGCGCGCTGTACACCCGCCATACGG
>JAIRMH010000244.1 GCA_031258835.1 Tannerella sp. | reverse complement strand
GTATCGCATCGAATCCTCCGACAATGGAGCGGACTGGAAGATGCTTGTCGACCGGACGGAAAATACAAAAGACAGGCCGCATGAACTTATCCTTCTTCCAACGCCGGTAGCCGCCCGCTTCCTGCGCATCGTCAACGCCTGCGACATGAACGGGAAGTTTTCCCTGTCCGGTTTTCGCGTATTCGGAAAAGGAAACGGGAAACCGCCGCATAATGTCACAGGTATTGACGTCAGGCGCGACCCCGACCGGCGGCGCTTCTCGTTGAAATGGGACAAACAGCCACATGCAACGGGTTATGTTGTTCGTTGGGGAGTGAAGCCCGACCAGCTTAATAATGCCGTAATGCTCTTCGACAACGCTTTTGAAGCCGGCTACTTCAACCGCGATTCGGAATATTATTTCTCTGTAAGCGCCTTCAACGAAAACGGTTTCACGAATTGAAAGGACAAAGAACTCCTGTCTGCCGCTCGACCAAACATCATCGTTAATGGCTTCTATTACAGGATGTTTGTGTAATAGAAATCTGTCTATTAGATATGTGTAAGATGATTTTCACATAAAAGTTCAAGTAAAATTTGGTTTATATAATAAATATTTGTTACCTTTGCACCCGCAAGTTTATTTATTGCATTGCGGAAGTAGCTCGGTTGGCAGAGCATAACCTTGCCCCAGGATAAGATGTAAAGCGAACCTTGGCAAGGCGGTAGTTCAGTCGACAAGCAAGCGAAAATATTGCGGAAGTAGCTCAGTTGGCAGAGCATAACCTTGCCCCCAGGATAAGATGTAAAGCGAACCTTGGCAAGGCAGGAGTTCAGTCGACGAGCAAGAGGAAATATTGCGGAAGTAGCTCAGTTGGCAGAGCATAACCTTGCCCCAAGTAAGATGTAAAACGAACCTTGGCAAGGTTGGAGTTCAGTCGACGAGCAAGAGGAAATATTGCGGAAGTAGCTCAGTTGGCAGAGCATAACCTTGCCAAGGTTAGGGTCGCGGGTTCGAGTCCCGTTTTCCGCTCATGATTTACAAAAAACAGGGGCGACGGAGGTCGTCTTTTTATATTCTCTAAATAAGATGCCCGGGTGGCGGAATTGGTAGACGCGCTCGTTTCAGGTGCGAGTGGGGTTAAAGCCGTGCAGGTTCGAGTCCTGTTCCGGGCACTTATTTTTTGACATGATAAATATTTGATAAATATGCGCAGGTGGTGAAATTGGTAGACACGCTACTTTGAGGGGGTAGTGCCGGCAACGGTGTGTGAGTTCGAGTCTCATCTTGCGCACAGAAATAATATAAGATTGTACGTTTTTTTGTCGTAATTTTTTGGATTTTAAAAAACAAACCGTATCTTTGCGCCCTCAAAATAATAAAAACAAATAGAAAATAATATAGAATACAATGTCTAAGATTTGTCAAATTACAGGAAAAAAGGCTCTATCCGGAAATAATGTAGCTCATTCGAATTTGCGTACCAAGCGTAAATTTAATGTAAATCTTTTCACAAAGAAGTTTTATTGGGTTGAGCAGGATTGTTGGATAAACCTTAATATATCGGCTGCAGGATTGCGTCTGATAAATAAAATAGGGTTGGATGCAGCATTGAAAAACGCTGCCGAAAAAGGTTATTTAAACGCATAATGTTAGGAGGAGTAGAATCGTGGCAAAGAAAGTAAAAGGAAACAGAGTACAGGTCATTCTTGAATGTACGGAGCATAAGGAAAGCGGTATGTCGGGGACGTCCCGTTATATTACGACCAAGAATCGTAAAAATACGACGCAACGTCTTGAACTTAAGAAATATAACCCCATATTGAAAAGGATGACTTTACATAAAGAAATAAAATAATATAGGAGATTTAGATCATGGCAAAAAAGGCAGTTGCAACATTTAAAACCGGCGAAGGGCGCACGTACTCGAAAGTGATTAAGATGGTGAAATCACCCAAGACCGGAGCATATGTTTTTCAGGAAGAAATGATTCCGAATGAAGGTGTAAAAGATTATTTCAAAAAATAAGATTTTGCTCCTGCGTGTTCTTAAATGATATATAAAACTCTTTTCCATGGTGGAGAAGGGTTTTATTATTTTTTACCGGTAGAAAGATGTGGCGGAACAAAAAAAATGATTATTTTTGTTCGTCGTTATTAGATAATTATTAACCATTAAGAAATATATAATATGAAATTTAATGTATCAAGTTCAGCATTACTCTCTGCTTTACAGTCAATAAGTAAAGTGATTGCATCAAAAAACACATTGCCTATTTTAGACTGTTTCCTTTTTAATCTTGAAGGAGTGAAGTTAACGATTACCGCTTCCGACACGGAAACGCGATTAGTCACTTCCGTTGATGTTGTAAGTCCGGACGGATCGGGCTTGTTTGCAATAGATGCCAAGCGTTTGCTTGATCCGTTGAAAGAATTGCCGGAACAGCCATTGACATTCGATATTAATGACGATAATATGACTGTCAATGTTGATTATGAAAACGGGAAATTCAATTTGCCGGGGCAGAGATACGATACATACCCTCAACAGAGACCGTTGAAGGATAATGCGATAAGTTTGGAGGTCGAATCGCAGATTCTGTTGAATGGTATTAATCGCGCTTTTTTTGCTGCCGCCGATGATGAGTTGCGTCCGGTAATGACGGGAATATATTTTGATATTGTGACGGACAGTCTGACATTTGTCGCTTCCGACGGGCATGAACTGGTACGTTTGCGTAACTTGTCTATCCGGTCGTCAGAATCTGCTTCTTTCATTTTACCAAAGAAGCCGGCAAACATCCTTAGGGGCTTGCTTGCTAAAACGTCAGGTAATGCGACTGTTATTTTTGATGATAATAACGCATATATAAAGACGTCGGTTTTCGAGATGGTATGTCGTCTGATCGAAGGTCGTTATCCGAATTACGATGCGGTAATCCCTCCCGAGAATCCGAATAAGGCGACGATCGACCGTATATCTTTCCTCACCGCATTGAAGCGTGTATCTGTATTTTCCAGTCAGGCAAGCGGACTTGTAAAAATACAATTAGCCGAAAATGAAATGGTTATATCCGCGCAGGATGTAGACTTCTCCACTTCGGCAGAAGAAAAAATAGTCTGTCAATATACGGCAATGCCGTTGAGTATCGGATTCAAAGCATCCAGTTTGATTGATATTCTTGCAAACATATCATCGGAAAATGTTGTTTTTCAATTGGCGGATTCTACGCGCGCAGGCGTTATTGTTCCTTCGGAAAACGAGGAAAACGAAGATCTGCTTATGTTACTTATGCCTATGATGTTAAATGATTAAGTATTAACACATAATGCAACTTAACTTAAAAAATCCTCTTGTCTTCTTTGATTTGGAAACTACGGGAATAAATGTCGCAAAAGATCGTATTGTTGAAATCTCGTATCTTAAAATCAACCCTGACGGCAGTGAAGAGTGCAAGACGCGTCGTATAAATCCGCAGATGCCTATACCGGAACAGGCTACTGCCGTTCACGGCATTACGGATGACGATGTGAAAGACTGCCCCACGTTCAAAGAGGTGGCAAAATCGCTTGCTGCACAGATAGACGGTTGTGATATGGCCGGATATAATTCAACCCGTTTTGATATTCCGATGTTGGCCGAAGAATTTCTGCGTGCAGGCGTTAAGATTGATTTTAATAAATGTAAATTTGTTGACGTACAGACGATTTTCCACAAGATGGAGCAACGGACTCTGGTCGCGGCCTATAAATTTTATTGTGGTAAAGAATTGACGGACGCTCATAATGCCGAGAGTGATACGAGGGCTACTTATGAGGTGCTTATGTCGCAGTTGGATCGATATCCTGAAATGGAAAATGATATTGATGCTCTGTCTAAATTTTCCAGTTTCAGTAACAATGTGGATTTTGCAGGAAGGATGATTTATAACGAAAACGGAGATGAAGTTATTAATTTCGGCAAGTATAAAGGATCGTTAGTCAAAGATGTACTGGAAAAAGATCAAGGTTATTACACTTGGGTGATGCAGGGCGATTTTCCACTTAACACGAAACAGAAACTTGCGGAGATCCAGC
>JAIRMH010000225.1 GCA_031258835.1 Tannerella sp. | reverse complement strand
GTTAAGTTTTAGGGCGCCTTCGGCCAGGCTGCGGCGGTAGGCTTCGAATGGGGGCGTTCCGGGCGTGGCGAGGTCGGTGCGCAGTTGCGTATGATTTTGTCGAATAGCATGTCAGTTTGTTTTTTGGCAAAGGTACTTAATTGTTTTTGAAAAAAGCCCCGCGAGACTCAACGCGGGGCGGGTGTAAACAAATACCGTCAAAACTTTATGACAGTCGAGCCTATTTCTTTACTGATGTCCTGAAGGGCAAAATTGAGCGTCGCTATTTCGTCCGGTGTAAATCGGGCTGCCTTTCCGTTGACTGTGCAACCGTTCAATTTCTGATACAGCCAGTTGCGCGTCTTATGGAAATAGTTTTTTGCGATATAGGAGAGTGATATTATCTGCGATATTTTGGCAAGCTGCACTTTGACTGTCGCTTCTTCAATGAAACCGTCAATCCTTTGCGTAGAATCCGAGAGCATGTCACGCAGATATTCATCGGTCGTCTCTATTTCTGCCGGGGAGATAAAGGTTTTCCGGATAAAATGATACTGCGTTTCAAATTTTTCCGGAGAAACCGTTTTCAAAGCGTCCAATTTTTCAAGTTCCTTTTTAAGTTCCATATTTTCAAGTTTTAAAGCCTCTCATACGAGGGGCAGTTAATTAATCTTTCTTTCTTTCGAGTTCCTTTTCCAGTTTGTCAAGCAATGCAAGTCTGTCCAGCCATTTATCAATTTCATTGTTAAAAATTCCTTTCCCTTCCTTTTGCAGGATGGAGAGCAATTTTAACATACTCGTTGCTTCCGTTCGCATGGATGGAATCCTTCACAATAAATCTTTTTCCTGTTCTGTCATATTTTTTTGTGGATTTGTTTACAGGCACAAAAATAATTACCATTTGCTTAATAAGCAAATTTCCGGGCTATTATTTTTGTTTGGTTACGGATTATTAACTCTTAGAGCAGTTCATCGAGTTTGCGGTTGATCTCCTGGCGGCGGCGTTCGGCGGCGAGGCTTTTGTAGGCGTCTTTAACTTTGGGGTTGCCGACGTTGGCTTCGAGGTCGATGTTAAGTTTTAGTGCGCCTTCGGCCAGGCCGTGGCGGTAGGCCTCGAATGGGGGCGTTCCGGGGGTGGCGAGGTCGGTACGCAGTTGGGTATAATTTTGTCGGATAGCATGCCAGTTTGTTTTTTGCAAAGGTATGTAATTGTTTAAAAAAAAAGCCCCGCCCGCAGAGGGGCGGGGCTGTCGGGTTGAATGTTTGGTGTAATAATTAAACGAATTGAACCCGATTTAGATTTTCTGCAAACGAATGAATTGAATTGTCAATTCGCAGTATCGTCTGTTTGCTTGGATTCCGCGTACCATTGACGTAATGACTTAACTGTCCCTGATGAATACCGGTAAGACGCGACAGTCCGGCGAGCGAAAAATAAGTCATGTAGTATTGCAGAAACGATGCCGTATCGTAATGATATTCAAACTCTGCTTCGACAAAAGGTTTCCCTTCTGCGGCAAAGTGTTCTTTCATTTCGATGTATCCTTCGCGGAAGTCTTCGACAGCTTCCTGTACTGTTTTTCCGTCGCCGATTATTCCGTAATTCAGCGAGGTGTCTTCCAAATCGACGTAAACGCCATACGTCCCGTCGGTGCCGCGTTCAATAAATGCTTTTACTTTGTTCATATATGCCTCCTTTTTTTAGCATCAGGGGTCAAAGTTTAACCCCTGATGCTTTGCTTATGCTTTTTAATGTTCCCTGTTTTACCTCTTCACTGCCGTGATAACTGAGTTCGAATGTTAACCCTGTTATCGGGCTGAACCAAATCGGGTGTCTTTTTCCTTTTCTAAGGAGCCGGCAGCCTTCCGTTTTCAATTTTCTTTCTACTTCTGAATATTTCATTTCAATATTCGTTTAATTATTACGATACAAAGATATTCATTTTAATATCATTCTGCAAGTTTTCGGGTGGTTATTTTCGCCGGGTTACGGATTATTAACTTTTAGAACAGTTCATCGAGTTTGCGGTTGATCTCCTGGCGGCGGCGTTCGGCGGCGAGGCTTTTGTAGGCGTCTTTAACTTTGGGGGTGCCGACGTTGGCTTCGAGGTCGAGGTTGAGGGCGCCTTCGGCCAGGCCGTGGCGGTAGGCTTCGAATGGGGGGTGTTCCGGGCTTCTGCAGGTCGGCGAGTAGTTGCGCGGCGTCGGTGCGGTGGGCGAGGAGGCGTGCGATTTCGTCTTCGCTCATCTGGAGTTCGCCGCAGCGGGCGATGGCGTCGGTGATGGAAAGGTCGTCGAAGGGGCTTTCATGCGGGATTTTTTTTCGTTGCTGTTCATAAAGTTTTATTTTTAAATTGCTGTTCATCTTTAGATTCGGGAATAAACATTTTCAATTGGCTCTTGAGAAACATCAGGGTATTCAGATAGTTTTTCAGTTTCGGAACATCAGGGTCGTTGTCGTCTCTGTCCAGCCAAAGGCCTGTAAGATAATCCTGAATCAGGGAAATATGTTCTACGAAGTAATACGGGAATGTATCTTCAATGCTGGTGCAGTCTTCATACCAGGACTTCAGTACTTCGGACATTTTAGAGGTGATTTCCACGCCATTAATGACTGTTTTCATGGCTGTACCTTTTTTGTGAACAGTAAACGTTATAGACGCCGTCTTTACAGCGGTACATCAACGTGCACTCCCGGAAGGAGGGTGATTCGTAATAAAAAAGGCTATCAGGTGGATATGTCCGAACAGCCTCATACTGCGGTATGAATTTTCCGGCAAGTGTTCGCGACGAATCAATATATCCTCCGGATTGCCATACCGGTAGCAATAATATGTCTGAGCCCTATGATGTTACCCTTTCTATCATAGTCCCACCCGTATGAAATTTTCAGGTTGATAATTCCACTTGCTCTGCTTTTTTGGCTTCCTCATACAGGAGGCGGAGTGCATCCTCTTCGGAAGCAAGGGAGAGTGTTCTGTTAATAAATCCACTTTCAACTATAGCCAGGACACTCCCAACAGGTTCGTATTCAAAATTAACGGAATTGGATTCGGTGATGGAAAAATCCTTAAATTCGTCGTAATGCAAAGTCCTTGAATATTCCTTATATGACTTGCAACTTGTCTGGCCAAGCGAAACAATCGCTATTAAAATAAATATTTTTTTCATATCAATCAGGTATTATTTTCCGTGATAATGTCCTCGGAATATTTTATTTCCATAAATCTTCGGTCTTGATGACTTTGCATTTCCCGGCGGCTATCTGTGTTTCATTTCGCCGGATTTTGGCAACGAATTCGGGGTCGTAGGGCGATTCGTCGAGTTCTACGCTGTTGGCGGCAAAGAAGTCTTTCAACTGACTGCCGTATTTCCGCAGGTCGATACGCGCAAAGGTGGGTACGCCGCTGGCATTGCGTTCGATGGTGATTCCTGTTGTTTTCATTTTGTTTTCTATTTTAAAAAACAATCCTCACACAAGTGCGCCCACCGGATAATTGTAACGGAATCCCGTCATTGCGGGATTACACTTGTGTGAGGATTCTTACAATTAATTTCCGGGCACTGCAAAGATAAAAAAAAATGTAATGCGAAAAAAAAATCCCGGCTTCATTTCGTGAAGCCGGGACAGGTCAAATTAAAATAAGCGCTAACAGTTGATACGAAGCGCTGTATCCCTGACTTCTTCACTCAACTGTAACAGGGCGGAAGAAAACCGGTTTAATTCTTCTTTTGTAAATTCGACAGGCTTTCCATTGACCCGGTTGCCTTTGATCCGGTTATTCAGCCATTGACGGCTTTTTCCGAAAAAAGCCTTTGAAATGTAAGCCATTGAAAGATATCCGGAAATTTTTTCCAGTTCCAGTTTCACGGTCACCTCTTTTATAAGGTTATCTGCTTCATCGATTTTACTGTCCAGATTTTCCAGAAATTCCTGCTGTACCTGTTTTTGTTCTGCTTCTGTCAGATCTTTGAATTGATGCTGTATGCGCTCTTCCACCTCTTTTCTTTCCAACTCGGAAGCCTGGTGGTATTCCGTCATTAATCGTTTTATATCCATAGTTTTTTGTTCTTTTAGGCCTCTCGCATTTCCGGGGAAGGCCGGTTAGTTACTAATTTAATTTTTTCATCAATTTCGAAAGATCTTCCAGATAGATGTCAATTCTTTTTTCCCTTGTTTTCTCATCTACTTTGATGAGTTTTGACAATTTCAAATAATCACTCATTTCTCTTTTCAATCTTTCAATCTCTTTTTTTACTTCGTTTTTGTTATCCATAAACGCTT
>JAIRMH010000168.1 GCA_031258835.1 Tannerella sp. | reverse complement strand
CAGGTAAGCGTTAGCGGCGACGTGGCTCTGGCTCATCCGCACTATCAGGACGACCAGCAACTTCTCTCGTCTATCCTGGATCGTTTGGCTGAGATGAATAACGAATGGGCGGCGCTTTCAAATGTTCCCGAATCGTTCAACCAGCAAGATTTTATCAACAAAGGCAGTCTCGACAAATGGCGTCGTTACAACAACTCTATTCGTTTGCGCATTGCTTTGATGGTATCAACGCAAGGTCCGCTGGCAACGAAAGGACAGGGGATTTTGGGTGAAATTCTGAATAATACCACTGCCAATCCTGTCATTGAAACCAATGACCAGAATGTAGTTATGGCGCAGGTTAATCAGTCGGGTTCTGCCCTGGACGTCAATGGCGGCTCCGGTTTCGACTGGGTAAACCAGCGAATTGCATCTACCGAAATCATCAACCGGATGCAGGCGGCAGGCGATGGCGGCGTATGGTCGGGAGAAGGCGCATTGACTGACTATACGCCTGTTACAGGTGCGACAACCGACGACCCGCGTTTGCCGATTATGTTCTGCCTGGCTACCAAGAACGGCGAATTTGCTGTCTTGGAAGCTTCGCAAGAAGAAGTTGCCGACCCGCTGAAAAATGGAAAGGCTGTTCCTACCGTCTTCCGTGGGGCTTGCGCTGCAATGGATCCGGATCTGTGGGCGGAATATCTCTATCCGAGCGCCAATCGCGCCTATTTCTCATATATTCGCGTGAATGGTTTCTTCAAAGAGAACAGAAACTGGGATAACCCAATTATCACAGCTGCCGAAGTGAACTTCATCCGGGCCGAAGCTATCGCACGCGGATGGGCGACCGGAGACGCAAAAGCAGCGTTCAAAGCCGCTGTGAAAGCATCCATCGAGTTATACTTCAAGTATCAAAACAACCGCTCGGTGACAGAAACATCCTGGACAACAGGTTCAAGTTCTACGAGCGTCAGCTTCAAATGGGTGATAAATCCCGACCAGACTGTTTACAACGACGGCTGGATTGACGCATTTGCCGAAGCCCGCTGGACGTCAAGAGTTGACGGATCTTCTTATACCGGAGGTTCGGTGGAAGCCATTTTGGAACAGAAATGGTTGAATTACGGATACATGTATGCCGGCGATCAGTGGGCGGATTTGCGCCGTACCGGTTATCCGCGCATGTATTATCAGAGAGACACCGACGTGACGGCAGAAGTACCCCATCCAGCCAACCGCAATCGTTACCCCGAAAGCGAACGCAACAATAACAAGAACTTCCAAGCCGAAGTCGGTTCGCAAGACAACTGGTCAGACGTGCTCTTCTGGGCAAGAGCCGACTGGCACGACGGTCCTACATGGTAACAAACAGTACTGTTTGAATCATTAATTAATTAAACGCCCCTCAAATATCCGAAGGGGCGTTTTTTTTGAGAGCGCGCCTTCCGGCAGAATACACGGTGTATTTTTGCAAAAAATGTTTTGTTTTTGTGGAATACACCGTGTATTTTTCGTCCCGGAAGTTCCGGAACGAAAAATTCCATGGAATTTTTATTCCCGGAAGCTCCGGGACGGAAAATTCCACAGAATTTTTATTCCTGGAAGCTCCGGGACGAAAAATTCCACAGAATTTTTATTTACGGAAGCTCCGGAATGAAAAATACACGGAGTATTTCTGTTTCCGAAGCTTTCGAGACGAAGGATACGTTAATCAGGCAGCAAAAGCAGGATGTATTTTATAAAATAACAACCGTCCGTTGCGAATCTGAAAAACATAATAAAAAAATATAATTATAAAAATTCCGTCATTATTCGATTTTTTTCATCACAAATGCAGTTCGTGAAGGGATATATACTTTCAGCAGGTGCTGCTTGCGGTAAACATGTGTCGGATATGGATAGCTGTCGTCTATTCTGTCGAATCCATTGAACGCTGGAGAGTCGGAGTTGAGAATGATTTTATAATATCCGCGGTCTATTTCAATGGCGTAATCGGTAAACGATTCGTTCGGGTTGAAATTGAAGAAAAATACTGTATCTCCCCGTTTGAAAATCAAAACTTGCGCTTCGTTGTTTATAGATAAAGCAAATGGTTCGTATTGAAAGAAATTTTCCTGTCGGGCGAGAGCGATCATCGCTTTGTCAAATTCGGCAAGGAAACGGTATCTCAAGTTAGTATCGTCTCTCAGCGACCATTGTCTGCGCGAATATTTATACGACCATTTATTTCCTTCGCGTGGAAAATCAATCCATTCGGGATGTCCAAATTCATTTCCCATGAAATTCAAATATCCGTTTCCGGCAGTAGCGATGCTTGCCAGACGGATGATTTTGTGCAGTGCGATTCCTCGATCAATAACGAGATTTTCGCAGAATACGTTCATCGAATAGTACATTTCGCTGTCGACAAGTCTGAAGATTATGGTTTTGTCGCCGACCATCGCCTGATCGTGCGATTCGGCATAACTTATTGTTTTTTCGTCTTTTCGTTTACGGCAAAGTTCGTAGTATATGTCGCCGGTGTTCCACATTTCGTCGGGTTTTTCTACAATGGTTTTTATCCAGAAATCGGCAACGCCCATAGCCATTCTGTAATCAAAACCAATTCCGCCGTCGGCATGTGGCGCAGCTAATCCCGGCATTCCACTGACGTCTTCGGCAATTGTGACGACATCGGGATTCAGTTTGTGCAGCAGTTTGTTGGCGAGGGCAAGATATACGATTGCATTGTCGTCCTGCGTTCCGTCGAAATAGCATGAATAATCGGTAAAGTTTCGACCTAAACCGTGATCGTAATACATCATACTTGTTACGCCGTCGAAACGGAATCCGTCGAAACGAAATTCTTCCAGCCAGTATTTGCAGTTGGACAGCAGAAATGCGAGGACGGTATTTTTCCCGTAATCGAAACATCGAGAGTTCCATAATGAATGAAAGCCTTTCTCTCCCTGATAGAAATACAGGTCGGTTGTTCCGTCGAAACGGCTCAATCCTTCCTGTTCGTTGCTCACCGAGTGAGAGTGTACAATATCCATTATAACTCCAATGTTTAAACCGTGAGCTTCGTCGATAAGCTGTTTGAGTTGGTCGGGATTGCCGAAACGCGAGCTTGGCGCAAAGAAACTGGAGACTTGATAACCGAATGATCCATAGTATGGATGTTCCTGTATTGCCATTAGCTGTATCATGTTGTATCCGGCATCCGCTATTCTTGGCAGGACGTTTTTCCGAAATTCATCGAAAGTCGCCACCTTTTCTTCCTCCGACGACATTCCTGTATGCGCTTCGTATATTAGCGGATAATCGGGCGTTTTGATGTGAGTGTGTTTCCATTGATATTTTGTCGGAGGTTCCCATACCTGTGCCGAAAATATTTTTGTGTCAGTATCCTGAACTACTCGCCGACAGTATGCGGGAATACGTTCGCCTTCGCCTCCATCCCATTTTATTATCAGCTTGTACAGGTCGCCATGTTTCAGGACGTGTGCCGGAATTTTCAGTTCCCAGTCCCACTGGTTGATTCTGTTCATACGATATTTTTCAGATGTCTTCCATCCCGAAAAATCGCCAACGAAATAAATGGCTTTTGCGAAAGGAGCTTTTTCTCTGAAAAACCAGCAGTCGGGATATTTGTGCAATCCGTAATACAGATGCCCGTTGGCAACATTTTCGAGATAATTATCTCCACATAAATCCTTTTCTTTTAGAATGATTTTTTTTATACGTTCGGCAATGACGGATGCGTAAGGAGCAAGACCGGAATCATTTTTTATTAGATTAGGGATATTCATATCGTTTATGTATTTTTGATTAAATGAGATTCAAGTGCCCAGGACAAGAGTCGAACTTGCAT
>JAIRMH010000141.1 GCA_031258835.1 Tannerella sp. | reverse complement strand
GGGGCTTGCAAAAATATTGTCAAGTTAAGAATGTGCCGAAATGGAATGCGATGGAGCATAAAAGGAGGTCAAACCGTACTAACATTAAGGACTATTATAAAATCAAACCGATGGGATTCGTTCTGGAAAAACGTAAAAAAAACAAAACCACTCAGATTACCGCAACATACGTAGAATCAAAATTACACCCTAAAATTATGAGAAAAAAAAGCAGTTTTATTATTTTAGTTGCGCTGTCGATATTGACGGCGTCCTGCGTCGGCAGCAGGAAAGAAGCCGCCCGATGGGTTAAGTATGAAAACAATCCCGTCCTTGGCGGCGGCGATTTGGGAACGATATTAATTTATAAAGAAAGAATGTATACCTTTGCATTTGTAATTATGAAATAATAATGATATGGAGACATTAAATATAGAAATCGTCAATCCGAAGGCTAAAATGCTTTTGTTGAATTTGGCTGAGATGAACTTAATTAACATTAAATCTGATACGAGTTTATCGGAAGCCTTGTCCAAACTCCGTAAAAAAGAAGCCGAAATTCTTGCCAATAATTATATCGCTGAAAAAGTGGTTGGCCCGGCGAGTCTGGAAGATTGTCACCATATTGCCATAGCCACTATAAACAAAGTAGATATATTGGTCAGTTGGAATTTTAAGCACATTGTGAATCTGAGTCGAATAAGAGGTTACAATAGTGTAGATATGAGAATGGGATATATTGTCCTTGAAATTAGAAATCCAAAAGAATTAATAGAATATGGAAACAATTAAGAAAGATTTTGACTGTGTTGAAATGAAGAATCAAATTCAAGCAAAGATTTATGAGGAAATAAAAGATATGAATATGACCGAAAGAATCGCGTATTTTCATATTCCGCCCGCAGCCGACCCGTTCAGGAAATACTCAGAGCATTTTCCCGGAAATGTGGGCTTTGGGATTGATGAAATGATGAATAATAAATAAGTAAATGATAGCAGACATGAAAATTTACACAAATAAAAAGAACCGGCGATTGAAAATTCTTCAATCCCTTATCATGTTTCAGACATGTTTGGCACTGTCTGTCTTTTCATATCCTCTTTATGGACAGGACAGACAGGCAACAGAAGGAATCATTCCGCTATCAAAAGTCGAGGAGTACGTCGAACAGTTCAACGCTACGGATGACGAACTCACCGTTCAACTGATTCCGAACAGCGAGGCCGCGGAATTTCTTTCGGAAAACATTCCCCGCTTCGATTGTCCCGACAAAGAACTGGAAGAGATTTACTATTTCCGCTGGTGGACGTTTCGCAAGCACATCAAGCAGACGCCCGACGGATATATCATCTCCGAATTTCTGCCTGCCGTGTCATGGGCGGGGAAATACAACGGCATCAGTTGTCCCGCCATGCATCACTACAACGAAGGACGATGGCTGCACAACCGCGCATATCTCGACAGTTACGCGCGCTACTGGCTGCGCGGCGGCGGCAGTCTGCGGGCGTACAGTTTTCCCGTTGCCCGCTCTTTGTACAATTATTATCTGACAACCGGCGACGATGCGCTCCTCAAAGAATATTTGCCCGACCTGATTGCCAATTTCGAGGCATGGGAAAAGGAAAGGTTC
The DNA here is from genome assembly GCA_031258835.1 of Tannerella sp. Classification (GTDB taxonomy): domain Bacteria; phylum Bacteroidota; class Bacteroidia; order Bacteroidales; family Tannerellaceae; genus Tannerella. Next base: position 1,737 of record JAIRMH010000141.1, on the reverse strand, counting down.
GACGAATCGAAAGGCTTATTCTGGCAAAACGACGGTGCAGACGGCATGGAAGTATCCATCGGCGGAAAGGAAACTCCCGACGGATATCGCGCAACCATTAACTCGTACATGATTACCGAAGCAAAAGCCATTGCCGCTATTGCCAGACACACCGGCAACCCTGCCGGCGAGGTTTTCGAGAAAAAGGCAGCCGTCCTGCACACAAACATGCTGCAAACACTCTGGGACGCGGAGGCTCAATTCTTCAAAGTCATCCCGAAAAAAGAGGGCGCCGGTCTGTGCGACGCCCGCGAACTGCACGGTTACACGCCCTGGTATCACAGTCTTGCAGACGAAAAATATGCCGCAGCATGGAAGTTCCTGATGGATTCGACGTATTTCTACGCTCCCTGCGGACCGACTACCGCCGAACGTTGTCATCCCGGTTTTACAATTTCGTACAAAGGACACGAATGTCAGTGGAACGGACCATCCTGGCCCTTTTCCACTTCCGTCACGCTGACGGCGTTGGCAAACCTGCTGAACGAACAGCGTCAGGATTACATCTCGAAAAAAGATTATCTCGACTTGCTGAAAATTTACGCTCATTCCCACCATTTGACGAAAGAAGACGGAACGGTCGTCCCATGGATTGACGAAAACCTCAACCCCTTCACCGGCGACTGGATTGCGCGTACCCGTCTGAAAACATGGGAAAACGGAACATGGTCGAAAGCCAAAGGCGGCGTCGAACGCGGCAAGGATTACAACCATTCTACGTTTTGCGATTTGGTGATAACGGGACTGGCCGGCATCCGTCCGTCGGAAGGCGACAAATTGACGGTAAATCCTTTGATTCCGGCGAATACATGGAATTATTTTTGTCTGGAAAACGTCCTGTACAAAGGTCATAAACTGACAGTCGTGTACGACAAATCGGGAAAGAAATACAGACGCGGCAAGGGATTGCGTGTGTTTGTGGACGGCGTGTTGAAAGGCAAGTCGGATAAAATCGGGAAGTTAACGATAGATCTCGGCTCGGTGCAAAATTCAAGTACCTCACTCGAAGACGCCCGGGCGACGCAGGTAGTGGTGTCGCGTGTCGTCACGGGCGAGAACGGCAAGACCTACCTGGAAGTGGACGGTCAGCCGTATTTATGGAACGTGATCGAATTTGACGGCACGCGGGGCTTGTATTCGCCGAAATACTGGACAGAGCCATACGACATGCCGCTGAGCCTGGAGTTCTCGGAAAACTACTTCGAAAAAGCGGCAGACTTGAACTACAACACGATCTCGCCACTCATGCGATGGCGTGATATTGAGAACACATAGACGCCGGGCGTTTATGACTGGACAGTCATCGATGCCTGGATCGATTACGCCAAGAAATATAACCTGCGACTGGACATCAACTGGTACGGCGGCTCGAAGGCAACGCCAACGAGCAACGGTCCAAACAGTTTTGGGATGGACCGGAGTTGGTGGATACACGTCCCGCCCTATTTGGACGCCCCCAAGTACTTCGTCGGATCGGGTGACAAAATCAAGGGCTTGGATGACGACTTCGAAATTGCCTGGATGATCGGAGCGGTCAACGATACCTTGCACGTTTGGGACCCCGATTATGAAGCAAATCGGGAGCAGCGCGACGCCGACATGGCTTTCTACTACCAGCAGGAGGTCAATGCTAAGCCCTCTTCAAGCATTTGGCAGAATACGACAGTACCCGCCGTGTTATCGCTTTCAATCTGCAAA
>JAIRMH010000127.1 GCA_031258835.1 Tannerella sp. | reverse complement strand
ATATGTTTTTACTCTCTCTCTCTCTCTCTCTCTCTCTCTCTCTCTCTCTCTCTCTCTCTCTCTCTCTCTTAATAATCGACTTTTTATGAAGCGCGTATATACCTATATAATACGCGTATATATCCATATAATAATGGTACTTGCGAACATTAGAATATACTTTTTCTTTCCGGAAAAAGATAGCCCAACTGATTTGTTTATATGGCAGGGAATACGTGCGAGATTACCCAAATTTCCCCATGGCGACGGACGAGTTCACGTCCCGTTTCTTCCGATGATCATTTGGGGTTTATCAGGAAGTTCCTCTGGTGGCGACGGTGACGGACAGGCTAATATGGTTGCCCGGTATAGGATTAACCGGATAGATGTAATACGATAATAATATAAATTAGATTCGATTTGGTAATTAGAGACAGGAATGAATGTTAAACTTTAAAAAAGAGGCTATGATTGCAAAAAAAAAGAATGTAGTAATGCGAACGCCTGATTGTAAAGAAAGCGGTTCGTCCGGTAAATGTCGGTTCATAAGACATTTATCGTTATTGTTGTTATGTTTTTCTTTCTCTGCGCTGTCGGTTGCAGAAGCAAAGAAAAACAAAGATCTTTCTGTTGCGGAAGTTACGCAACAGAAAATAAAAGTGAGAGGCGTAATCCTTGACGAAGGAGGCGATGTATTGCCTGGAGCTACCGTCCAGATTCAGGGAACTACGCAGGGGGTGATTGCCGATATGGATGGCAAATTTACAGATTTTGAAGTGCCGGTAGAATGTAAGTTGGTTGTATCATATTTGGGTATGGTTACGAAAATAGTCGACTACAAGGGCGAAAAAGAACTGACGATTGCGCTTGAATCCAATGCCAAGGAGTTGGAGGAAGTGTCGGTAGTAGCATTTGCCAAGCAGAAGAAAGAAAGCGTCCTTGCTTCTATTTCTACCGTGAAACCGTCGGAGTTGCGCGTGCCGAGTTCGAATCTGACGACGGCATTCTCCGGACGTGTCGCGGGACTGATATCTTATCAGCAAAGCGGCGAACCGGGGCAGGATAACGCCAGCTACTTTATCCGCGGTATTACCTCGTTCGGCGCCAACTCCAAGAAAGATCCGCTGATTCTTATAGACGGCGTTGAACTTGGCACGGAAGATCTCGCCCGTATGAATACGGATGATATAGCGAGTTTTTCTATTATGAAGGATGCCACTGCGACGGCTTTATACGGCGCTCGTGGAGCGAATGGCGTTATTATGGTTACGACAAAAGAAGGCCGTGAAGGAAAGATCGCCGTTAATGCGCGCCTCGAAAGTTCTTTTTCGAGCGCGACGAAGATGATTGAAACGGCTGATCCGGTGACGTTTATGAAGATGCACAACGAATCGGTGAAAACGCGCGATCCGCTGGGACTTAATATATACTCTTCGGAAAAGATCTATATGACCGAGCGAGGATTATATCCCGATATTTTCCCCACAACAGATTGGTATGACGTGATGTTTAAAGATGTGACGACGAATTATCGTGCGAATCTTAGTCTGTCCGGTGGTGGCACGGTGGCGCGCTATTATGTGGCCGTTAATTTTACGCAGGATAATGGTAACTTAAAAATAGATAAACGGAATAATTTTAACTCCAATATCGATTTAAAGAAAATTTCGGCACGTTCCAATATCAACCTGAAATTAACAGGCACGACAGAGCTTGTTACCCGCCTGAGCGCCACGTTCGACGACTATCGGGGGCCTATATCCGGAGGAGACGCGATGTATCGCAAAGTGATACGGGCCAATCCGGTGATGTTTAAGCCTTATTACGAACCGGATGAAAATTATGCGTATGCGAAGCATATCCTGTTCGGTAATTTCGGTACTGCCTACTATGTCAATCCTTATGCGGAAGCGCTGAAAGGATATCGCGACTACAGTAAAAACACGATGCTGGTGCAATTCGAGCTAAAGCAAGACCTGGCGATGATTCTGGATGGCCTTAAAGCGCGCGCCATGTTTAATATCGATCGCTTTTCGGAATATTACGTCGACCGGCAGTATAATCCTTTTTATTATGATATAGAAGCGTATAATCTGGCTCAAAATTCGTACGAGTTACGTCGTCTGAATCCGGGTGGCGGTACGGAATATTTAAGTTATTATCCTCATAGCCGGAATATTGATACCAAATATTATTTGGAGACGACCCTGGAATATAATAATCAGCTGGCCGACAAGCATGGGTTAAATATGTTGCTTGTATATACCATGAGTTCAAAAAACAAAGCGGTGACGGATGATCTGCAGCTATCGCTGCCCAACCGGAATATCGGACTGGCCGGACGGTTGGCGTATAATTACGACTTGCGTTATTTCGGAGAATTTAATTTCGGTTATAACGGTTCCGAGCGTTTTGCTAAAAACAACCGCTTTGGGTTCTTCCCGTCTGTCGGCGCTGCATGGTTAGTTTCTAACGAAGATTTCTTTGACCCGTTAAAAGACAAAATGACGACGCTTAAACTAAAAGTCACTTACGGTCTTAACGGGCTGGATCAAATAGGGGATGACGCCGACCGTTTTTATTATTTGTCGAACGTAACGATGAACGCGGACCGTTCGGTCAACTGGGGTACAAATATGAACGAGAATCCCGGCGGCGTAGACGTCTCGCGTTATGCTAATTTCAGTATAGGATGGGAAAAATCATACAAGTTGAACGGAGGTATAGAAGTCGTGTTGAATAATGGTTTTTCTACGATCATTGACATTTTCAGGGAAAGGCGCGAAAACATCCTGGTGGATCGTATAATACCCAATACGATGGGTATTATACCGGCCGTTAAAGCAAACCTCGGAAAGGCCGAAGGCAAAGGTATAGATATAGAGCTTAATTATGAAAAATCTTTTAATAAAGACTTTTGGATAACGGCGCGCGGAACGTTTACTTACGCCTCCAGTAAAGTCATTGAATGGGAAGAACCCGATTATTCGAGTACGCCATGGCTATCGAAAGTCGGTTATTCCGTTAAGCAACATTGGGGCCTTATTGCCGAGCGTTTGTTTATCGACGATGAGGAAGTGCGGAACTCCCCGACACAGTTCGGCGTATACGGCGCAGGAGATATTAAATATCGGGATGTGAACGGCGACGGCGTCATTTCGTCGCTCGATGAGGTTCCTATCGGACATCCGGAAGTCCCGGAAATAAATTATGGATTCGGCCCTTCTGTTGGGTATAAGAATATGGATTTCTCGTTTTTCTTCACCGGATCCGGTCGCCAGTCATTCTGGTTTGATCTGGGTAAGATAACGCCGTTTATGAATGGAAATTACACCGGCGGCGAAAATGACGGACTTCTTGGTCAGACGGCTATTATTCAGGCTTTTGCCGACAGTTACTGGTCGGAATCAAACCGGGACGTTTATGCAATGTGGCCACGCCTTTCGAACTCTTACGTGTTGAATAATATGCAATCATCTACATGGTTCATGCAGGATGCATCGTTTCTGCGTTTAAAAAACGTCGAAATAGGCTATACGCTGCCGGGCGATTTGTTGAAAAAGTTCAGCCTTACGAATCTCCGTCTTTATGTAAGCGGAACGAATCTCATGTCTTTCAGCCGGTTTAAACTGTGGGATCCCGAAATGGCCGGGAACGGTCTCGGTTATCCCGTTCAAAGAGTATTTAATGTGGGAATTAATATAGGATTGTAAATTTAAATAATATCAAGATATGAAATCTATATATAAAATATTAATCGTGTCAATCGCTTTCTGTTCGGCTGCATCTTGTGATTATCTGGATGTCGTTCCCGATAATATAGCGACGATTGACCATGCGTTTTCCGATCGTTATACGGCGGAGCAATATCTGGCAACGTGTTACTGGGGAATGCCCAAAGCGGCGGGATGGAACGAAAACCCGGCGATATTCGGGGCTTTGGAAATGTGTATGAATAAAGAAAATTCGACCAGTGGAGGCATGATGTTCGGACTTGGGAAAGACAGTCCTACCTATACTTATATCAATTATTGGGGAGGTACGGGCACGTATATTCGTACGCTTTACGGCGGTATTCACAATTGTAATACGTTTATGGAAAACATTGAAAAAGTACAAGACCTGAACCGTTATGAACGCGAACGATGGATTGCGGAAGTAAAAATGATAAAAGCCTATATGCATTTTTACCTCACTATTTATTACGGGCCTATGTGTCCGTTGAAAGAAAATCTGCCGATCGACGAATCGACGCGTGGCATACGGGTTTACCGGCAGAAAGTAGACGACTGTTTCGCCTATGCGCTTGAATTGATCGACGAAGTGATAGCCAGCGATGCATTGCCGTTGATTATCAGCAACCGTAATACCGAACTCGGACGGTTTACAAAAGCGGCGGCCTATACGTTGAGGGCTAAAATGTTAATCTACCACGCAAGTCCCCTGTTCAACGGAAATACCGATTATAACAGCTTCCTGAATGAAAACGGAGAACCGTTCTTTAATCAGACGTACGATCCCGCACGCTGGCAGAAGGCCGCCGAGGCTTGTAAGGAAGCCATTGATATATGTACGTCTTCCGGTATCCGCCTTTATCAGATTCCCGACTATATTACGGCTAAACCCCAATGCGATTCCATACGTATCGTGAATGTATTGCGCAGTGTGATTAGCGAACGGTGGAACTGCGAATTTATATGGGGAAACACCTCCTATCCTACCAATAGCGGACTGCAAAGTCCGTGCCTGCCCCGTCTGGAACAGGCTACTTCGCAATCTACAACAGGGACTATGAGCGTTCCCCTGCATGTCGTCGATCGTTTTTACTCTAAAAACGGAGTGCCGATAGAAGAAGACATTGTTTATGATTATGAGAACAGGTTTGACATACGGATGGGCGACGACGAGCATCGTTATTATATTCATAAAGGCGAATATACGGCGGCCATGAATTTCGACCGGGAGGCGCGTTTTTATTCTACCCTCGGCTTTGATCGCGGCAAGTGGTACGGCAATCACTACAATAACGAACCGGAGGATAATTCTCAGAGTCTTTATCCCAAAAATCGTTTCAACGAATATTCTTCCGTTTTTAATCCGGGGACATACAATGCGACGGGCTACTGGCCTAAAAAAATAGTATCTATCAATACCGCATACCGCGATCCGAATCAGGTGGCTTATGAAACTTATCCATTCCCCGATATGCGTTTCGCAGATCTGTTATTGTTTTATGCCGAAGCGTTAAATGAAATAAAAGACGCTCCCGATGCGGAAGTGTATCAATATGTGGATATGGTGCGCGAACGCGCAGGGCTTAAAGGCGTCGTAGAAAGCTGGGCCGCCCATTCCAACAGGCCGGATAAACCTTCGACGAAAGAAGGTATGCGCGAAATTATACAGCGCGAACGTATGGTAGAATTTGCATGCGAAGGCGTTTATTACTGGGATAGTCATCGCTGGAAAACAGCCGTCAGAGAACAAAACCGCCCGGTACAGGGATGGGATGTGTCGAAATCGGAACTGCAGGATTATTATATGGCCGTCACGCTTTATACGCAGGAATTTACGTATAAACAATATTTTGCTCCCATACCCGAAGGCGATATCCTGAAAAACCCGTTACTTGTTCAGAATCCGGGTTGGTGATCTTTTAGTTTAATTATAAAAATGAGTGAACAATGAAAAATACAGTTTATTTATTGATGTTTTTGTTACTGACACTTACGGCATGTTCTGAAAAAGAACTGACGCCAATCTCTAAAAGCCTCGGAAAGCCGGGTGTAGTCACAAACGTAGAACAGGAAGCGATACCGGGAGGCGTACGACTGACGTACCTTATCCCCCAAACGGAAGACATACTGGCCGTGAAGGCCGTTTATACGTTGTCGAACGGCAAAACGTACGAATCGGTCAGTTCGTATTATGAAAATTCGCTGAGAGTAGAAGGCTTTAACGACCTTAACGAACATGAATTAAAGTTATATACCGTCAATCGCGCTCAGGAAATATCGGACCCCGTAACCGTTAAATTTGCCCCACTGGAAAGCCCCTTGAGCAAAGTCATTAAAACGGTCAATATCGTAAGCGATTTCGGCGGCGCTAACTTTTCGTGGATGAATGTGGATAAAGCGCCTATCACATTCGAACTGCTGGCGCAGGATTCAATCGGGCAGATGCGGACGATGAACGTTGTGACATCCGAAATGGAAACAGCAAACCGCACGATACGCGGATATGCCTCCGTTCCATGGCGTTTTGCGACGATTGTAAGCGATAATTTCGGTAATATGTCCGATTCGATTTTCCCGCCGTCCATACTGACGCCTCTCTTTGAAGAACGGCTTAACAAAACAAAAATGTCTGTCATGAAACTTAGCAACGACGCCAATTATACCAACTGGGAAGGCATGGATTACTATCTTATCGACGACGATAAAACGACGTTCGGACATTCTCCTTCAAACTCTTTGCCTGCTCCCTTTACGATCGATCTGGGAGTAAAGGCGCGGTTGAGTCGTTTGGTGTTACACAATCGTCACTTTAACGATTCTTATTATTCATGGGGAAATCCGAAAAAAGTTACCGTGTATGTGTGCTTTCATACCCCTTCGTCGAGTGGCGACTGGGACGAATGGACTAAAATTTCGGATTATGAAGAAGTAAAGCCTTCCGGCTTGTCGGGAACAACCATGTCGGACGAAGATCTGACGTATGCGGAAGCGGGATTCGAATATTTATTCCCGATAGAGATGGAAGCAGTCAGGTACATACGCGTAACGGTTCTCGAAACATGGGAGGGCACGACTTTTACGCACCCTGCTGAAATAGACGTTTATGGAGAAACGGTAAATGAATGAATGGAGATCATTATCATATTAAAAAAATAGAAATTATGAAACGAACATATTATATCATAATGCTTGCGGCCTTGTTTGCCATGTTTTCATGCGATGACTTCATGGATGTGCATAAGGATTTTATTAAAGATGGAGAAATTATCTATTCTCCCAAAACGGATTCCGTATCATTCATTGCCGGCGAACACAGAATCCTTTTCCGTTGCTGGCTGTATAACTCACCGAACGTGCGTTCCGTTGATTTGTTCTGGAATGACAGGATGGACTCCCTGATAACGACGGTAACGCCTTCCTCGGGACGCGATAGCGTAGACATTATACTGACCGGCCTGGAAGAAAAATCCTATACGTTTAACGTACGAACAACCGACCAGTTCGGACATAAATCATTATGGACGACGGATTTTGGAAACGCTTACGGCGACATTTACCGGACTACGCTCACAGATCGCCGTATAAATGAAATCTTACTGGAAGAAAAAGACGGCGCTCCCCAAGGGAAAATAACGTTCTTTTCCGCTGCCTTGTTGCTGGTAAGAAACGAAGTGCGTTACGTTAAAAGCGACGGCTCGAAGGCCGTTGTCGCCTTGTCGCCGAACCAGTCGGAAGTTTATTGCGTCGACGCCAAACCCGGAACATCGTTCGAGACACGCTCTTTTTACATTCCCGAAGAAGAATCCGTCGATACATTTGCTACCCAATGGAACACTAATGAAGATGCTTTCCCGTTAATTTACCTCTTCGACCGTACGAAATGGACGGTAGTTGCCGTTTCCGACGAAACGGCAAGCGACGGTGGAGGTATGCATGCGGTGATTGATGGCAATACAGGCTCCTACTGGCATTCTCAATGGGACGGCGGAAATGTGCCGTTACCGCATTGGCTGATCATAGATTTTGGCACGGAAGTAAGTACGGCCAACATTGTGCGGTTTGATATCTATCGTCGTCCCGGTAATACCGATACAAAAACGATAGAACTGTACTTCGGAAACTCGCCGGATCCCGACGGCGCATGGACGAAAGCGGCCGAAACCGTCGTTAATGCGGATAAGATGGAGGTGACGCCTTCCAACAAGACGACAAGAGGGCGCTATCTTAAACTTGTTTTCCCGGACAGTAACCGCGACCCGTTTACTAATCTTGCGGAAATATATATGTACGGCGGAGGGGAATAATACGATTAATTTCCGGCATCCGCTATTACAAACGGCAAAGAAGCAATCCGGTGATCGACAGTATCCCGGATTGCTTCCTGCTTTTTGTAAGATTTATAAAAAGCGCCGGATTTTTTCCGGTCATGTCTTTTTCTTTCCCGGAAATCTTGTTTTCGCAGTTTTTTGTCATAAAAACAGTATACTCCAAGTGCAGCAATCCGGATATAGAATGCCATGAATAAAAAACATGCTCAAGAACATGAAAAAACATATTGCAGGTTATTTGCTTTATAATATCTTTGCCACCAAAATTCGTTATACATGAATAAAATAAAAACGGATATAAATAACTTGTTCTTCAACCTTTTCGGTATAAATAATACAAACCTGTATGAAACGGATAACTTTTATTACAATTCTTCTATTTCTGGCGATGCAATCGTGCGTCAATCAGGAATCGTCCGACGACATTTTTAAAAATGTTCCTATTGTTATTGATATGGATTCGGCCAAGTCGGATCCATTGAAATTCGACCCTATTCGATACGTTCCTCTGGAAACTTCAGAGGAATGTCTTATTGGCTTTGCGGATAAAGTATTGATAAGAAACAATAAAATTCACATTGCCGATTTTCATACGGCTATGGCGCTGTTTGTTTTTGACATGAACGGAAAATTTCTTTTCAAGATTTCCAGAAGAGGACAGGGGCCGGGTGAATACTCCAGTTTTTTTGATTTTGATATTCAAACGAATGGCGATATATATATATTTGACCAGCACAGAAAAAAGTTCCTGATATACAACTCGACAGGAGAATACTTGCGGGAAATATACTCGGACTTTTATTTTTCAGATTTTTGTTTGGTTAATAACAAAATGTACTGGGCTAAACTTAGAGAACGAGGAAAGATGTTTGCGAATCTTGCCGTCTACGACATGGAGAATAAAAAAACGGAATTTTTACTGAAAGACGAAAAATTTATACATGACACGGGTATAGTAAATTTTAGTGATTATGGTTTTTATTATTCGCCTGACAACACGGTTTATTATTCGCCGAAATTTTCCGAGATTATTTATTCTGTTGACGAAGACGGCATACATCCAGCTATTGGCGTCAAAAACCTGAAAATACCGCCAAAACACGTTATTGACGGCTGGTTACAGATGGAAAACGGATTGGAGCGTTCAATACAAATTAGAGAATCTAAGTATTTTATAGAAAATGCATATATATACGAAACAGACAAATATATTACGTTTGCATGCGCTAATGATGTTATACCTGACATTCTATTTTATAACAAGCGCTCAAAATCAGTTTACAGTACTTGGCGTTTTGATTATTTTAACATGATCGGGATTGATAGAATAAAAGGCAGTACCGGAAAAGAATTTTTCGGCGTAATGACTTTTATTCCAGACAATGTGCACCAAAAAAAAATCCTTGCATCGCGTGAAGAACTGAAAAACTGGAAGGAAGACGACAATCCGGTCATGGTTTTCTTTAATCCCGACATGTAATGGCATGAATAAAAAAACATGCTCAAGAACATAAAAAAACATATTGCAGTTTATTTGCGTTATAATATCTTTGCCACCAAAATTTATCACGCAATACATGAAGAAAATAAAAACGGATATAAATAACTTGTTTTTCTACCTTTTCATCATAAACAATACAAACTCAAATGAAACAAATAATTTTTTTTTCAATTCTTCTATTTCTGTTTATGCCATCTTGTGTCCATCAGGAATTGTCTAACGATGTTTTTAAAGACGTTCCCA
>JAIRMH010000091.1 GCA_031258835.1 Tannerella sp. | reverse complement strand
ACGTCTTTCAGTTGAACGGGATTCAGGAAAACGCCGTCGGCGTTCTTCTGCACGCGACTTTGAAAATCTTTCCAGTCGCCGGAAATACGTGCAGCCATTTCCCGGTTGCCGTCCACCTGTCGGACAATGTCCTGCAATTTGTATTCGGAAGAAACTTTGTTTTGATTAAAACTTTTCCGCTCGCTTTCGAGGGCCATGACTTTCTTTTCCAGACGTGCCTTGTCCAGCAAGTCAGTATTGCCCGACAGGATGGCAACATATTCCGAAAAGTTCATGCCCGACTTCTCATCCATCGAACCTTCGTCAATGGTACGTGTGCCCATATTGTTGGTTTTGAGTTGTGTAATAAACAGTTGCTTGTTGTGAAGCAAATTGAATTTGTAACTGTCGAGCGACTTTTCTACCGCGTAAATGATAACGTCCACTTTGTTGTCAGCGTGAAGTTTGGCAATCTCGTTGCCTTTGCGGATAGCCCGGCCTTCACGCTGTTCGAGGTCGGAAGGTCGCCAGGGTGAATCAAGATGATGAACGGCAACGGCTCTTTGCTGGGCGTTTACGCCTGTGCCAAGCATTTCGGTACTGCCGAACAATACCCGAATATGCCCGTCGTTCATTGCCTGTATCATTACCTTGCGGGCGGTTTCGGTTTTTGGCTTCCTGTATGAAACGGATTTCATGCGCGGGAATGTGATGGTCATCAACCAGCAAAAACGATTAAAACAGTTGATTTTCAATTTGTTTACCATAGCGACAAACAACGACCTGAAAAACGGAACGATGTACATTCATTTCAAAGAAAAGGATTTGCAAATACACAGAAATGACACTGCAAGTCAAAATGTCAGTGAAAATCAAGAGAAGTTGGGTATAAAATTAGGTGCAAATGAAATTGAAATCATTTAATTGATAAATCAAAATCCGCTCATAACAATAACCGAAATGTCCAATAATTTGAAAATTACCGAAACAGCAGTAGAAAATAATCTGGCAAAATTGAAGAAAAAGGGCATTGTAGAACGCATTGGCGAAAAAAAAACGGCTCGTGGAAAATAGTACAATCGACAATATGACAATTCAATACGCCTCCGATTTGCATTTAGAGATGATAGATAATCGCATCGAAATAGATGAGGTTTCGTTAATTCCGGCGGGTGATGTTTTGGTCTTGGCAGGCGACATCGCATACTATAATACTGCATTATATCGTGATTTACCTTTCTGGGATTGGGCATCTGCCAATTTCAAGCAAACGTTGGTTGTTTCGGGCAATCACGAGTTTTACAAAAGTGGCGACGTAGGAACGCTCAAAAACGGCTGTATCGCCGAAATCCGCCACAATGTGAAATGCTACTACAACACGGTTGTTGCGATTGACGACGTTGATTTTATCCTCTGCACGCTTTGGGCAAATATTCCGCCCGAAAATCAATACGTTACCCAACAAGGCGTATCCGACTTTTATCAGATTGCCTACAAGGGACTTTTGCTTACTGCATCGTGTTTCAATCAGTTACACAAGGATTCGGTAAAGTTTTTGAGAAAGGCGTTGAAAAACTGCATAAGCAAACACCGCGTAGTCGTTTCGCATCACGTTTCCACATATCTCTGTATGGCTAACGAGTTTAATACAAGCCGTATCAACGGCGCATTTGCGGCGGAACTGCACGATTTTATTTTCGACAGCGACATCGACGTTTGGATTTACAGATATTCGCACCGCAATATGCCCGAAATTGATATTAACGGCACAAGAATGCTCTGCAATCAGTTGGGGTATGTGAAGCAGCGCGAGCATACAACGTTTAATCGAAAAGCGATTATTGACTTATAAAGTAAAATTTTATGGATACTTTCTACGACACCTCTAAACTAACATTGCCCCCACGGGTAGAACTATTAAACGATTGCAAGGTAGTATGCTGCAATTGGTGGATAGATAAATTAGATTGTTCTCAATCTTATACAAGACAAGGAACAGATATGCCATACGAGGAAATCATACCAATACTGACTGACAAGGCGTATTTTGTTGTTATCGACAGACATTATTATATGCGGAACGAGAAAAAGCATTTTGAAATAGAATTTTGTACGATGACAAGCACCGAATACTTTTTATTCATCTTTGTCGAAGATGAATTGATGTTTCCAATCATTCAAAAATATGGATTACTGCCTGCAAAATATTGAGCCGGTCGGTTTCAACATCCCCAAAGTTGTATGCAAATTGTATGTCCCATAAAAGAAAAAAGGACTCACAATCCCTTGTAAGTCCTTGATTTTTAAGTGGGCGTTGACGGATTCGAACCGCCGACCCTCTGCTTGTAAGGCAGATGCTCTGAACCAGCTGAGCTAAACGCCCTCTCTTTGAAAAACGACGCAAAGGTATAATATATTTTTGGATTTGCAATGGGTTTTACCAAATATTTTAATGTGCAATCCATATTTTTTTATCACATCTTCATTCGTTTGTGTAGCTTTGCGGCAAACTCATAATTCTTTAATTCCCAGCAGGGGACAAACAACAACTTTTTCGGCGATTGCGATATGAATCGATCAATGAAAAAATCCGGATTCAAATGTTGCAGAAAATCAGTACAAAGATCAATGTACTCATCCACACTATAGAGGTGAAACAGCTCTGGATGATCAATGTATTGCTGCACCATCTTTGTATGCTTAATTAGTTGTAGTTGGTGTAGTTTAACGGTGGTGAGCGGTAATTGTGAAATTCTATCGGCATGAGAAAGAATCGTCTCCCGCGATTCGCCGGGCAAGCCTAAAATTAAATGAACGCCGCACCGAATAGCTCGTGCATGAGTACGCCGGATAGTTTCGACCGCTTCCTCATATGTGTGTCCACGGTTGATTTGTTTCAACGTTTCGTTGTTAGTAGATTCTATGCCGTATTCGATTAGAAGAAAGTGATTTTTGGAAATTTTCTCCAATTCGTCCAATAATTCGTCCGGCATACAGTCAGGACGGGTAGCGATGATGAGACCTACGACATCGGAATGATTCAACGCTTCGCAGTATTTTTCCAGTACTTTTTCAACGGAATCGTATGTGCTAGTATAGGATTGGAAATAAGCAATATATTTCATTTTCGGATACTTGCGCGAAAAAAATCTGATACCCTCTTCCAGTTGTTGCGTAATGGATTTATAGCTAGTGGCGTATTGTGGGCTGAATGCTTGATTATTGCAATAAGTACAACCATCCCGGCCCTTTGTGCCGTCGCGATTGGGACAGGTAAAGCCCGCATTAATCGAAATTTTCTGCACTTTGAAAGGAAGAAGCGTTCGCAGAAGATCACTAAAATCTTTGTAAAACTTAGTATTCGAATCGTCCGCACTCACTTTCAATAATCAGTTCTTTTTTGTCGGACGATTCAACGTGTCCGACGATTTGAGCGTCAATGCCAAAAGATTGAGAAGTAGCGATGACTTCCTGTGCGTACATTTCCGGCAAATAAATTTCCATCCGGTGTCCCATGTTGAAAACTTTGTACATCTCTCGCCAGTCGGTTCCAGACTGTTCACGAATCATGCGGAACAGGAGCGGAATAGGGAATAAGTGGTTTTTTACAATCCGCAGATCATCGACAAAGTGCAATATCTTGGTTTGTGCACCTCCTGAAACATGTATCATGCCATGAATCCGGTTGCGCAATGTATCCAGTATCTTTTTGATCACCGGTGCGTAGGTGCGAGTAGGGGACAGAACTAATTTTCCCACATCCAATCCCAAATCGGCAATGGGGTCAGTTAGTTTTTTCTGTCCCGAATAAATTAAATCGGTCGAAACTTTCGGGTCGAAACTTTCGGGATACAGTTCAGCCAAATAATGGGCAAAAACATCGTGCCGCGCAGAAGTTAAACCATTACTACCCATACCTCCGTTATATTCCTTTTCGTAAACAGCTTGTCCGGAAGAACTTAAACCGACAATCACATCGCCGGCTGCGATACGGGTGTTGTCAATAACATCCGATCGTTTCATTCGACAAGTTACCGTGCTATCCACAATAATTGTGCGCACCAAATCGCCAACATCGGCTGTTTCGCCGCCGGTAGGGTAAATATGTATGCCCAGACGGCTCAATTCTTCGCACAATTCATTGGTTCCCTGTATGATGGCGGAGATCACTTCGCCTGGAATGAGATGCTTGTTACGCCCGATGGTCGAAGAAAGCAGGATATTGTCCGTCGCACCTACGCAAAGCAGGTCATCCACATTCATGACAAGTGCGTCCTGCGCAATTCCTTTCCATACAGAAAGGTCGCCGGTTTCACGCCAGTAAACGTATGCTAAAGATGATTTGGTACCAGCCCCGTCGGCGTGCATGACATTACAATAATCGGGATCGCCGCCCAGCACATCGGGAATAACCTTGCAAAAGGCTCTCGGAAATAGTCCCTTATCCGTGTCTTTGATGGCGTTATGAATATCTTCTTTTGAAGCAGAAACGCCGCGCTGCATGTATCGTTGGTTGTTCATGACCGCAAAATTAGTCATCCGTTTTTAATTTATCAATGAAACAGAGAATATTCACAACCATTTCCGCGATAAATATTGCACTGGGTAAATTACAGCCAAAAAGCCGATGGTCAGTACCGTTATCAAAATCAACACCAAGTCGCCGGGCATCACTTGCACGGGATAGGCCTCCACGACAAATGTGTTGCCCAATTTGATCCAGCCGAAATATTGTTGTCCAAAACAGAGCAACAGTCCGAGTAGAATACCCATCACCGCGCCTACAACCGAAAACAGCCATCCCTCAAAAAGAAAAATTCTGGAAATAAGATTGTTGTCCGCTCCGAGATTTCGCAAAGTCTGAATATCTTTCTGCTTATCGACGATTAGTATGGAAAGCGAACCGATAATATTGAAAGCAGTAATCAACAAGATGAAGCAAAGCATCAGAAATGTAACCCATTTTTCGATATTCACCATGTGGAAAGCAGATTCCTGTTGTTCGTAGCGATTTTTTACGCAATATTCCTCTCCCAACAGGGCCTGGATTTTTTTTTGTACCGTCGGAATGTTGTTTACCTTTCTCAGCTTCAATTCCCATGCACCTACCTCTGTGGGATAGTCGAATAAAGCGCGCGCCAATTCCAGAGGAACAATTATATAGTTTTCGTCGTAAACCGGTTGATTGATCTTGAATATACTGCTTATGTAAGCATATTCCACATTAAAGGAAGCCATTGGATTGGCGAGGTTCACCGTCTTTGCGTTCCTTTTGGGCGCGTATATTTCCAGAGGAGAGATGAAATTAGCATTGACGCTCAGCATATCAGCCACACCGATGCCCAGGTTGGACAAGGCGCTTATTCCATTTTTTAGTTGGAATTGCCCATCGAAAATCACCTGTTGGATAGGCGCCACGCTATCAAAATTGTCGGAAACCCCTTTCAGAATGGCCGGCACCTGTCGTTCGCGGTAACGGATCAAAACATTGTCTTCCAGGCTTTCGCTTATTAAATCAATTTCGGGCAGGGAACGAATTTCCAAGAATATTTCGCCAGAAGGATCGAAGACCTTTCCCTTCACCGCCGTGATTTTCAATTCAGGGTCGAACGCACCGAACATATCCGAAACCAATCCGCGAAAACCATTGAAAACCGACAGAGTACAAACAGTAGCCAACGTTGCGACGGCCACACCGCAAACCGCCACCAGCGAAGTAATATGAATAGCGTTATGCGATTTCTTTGAAAAAAGATACCGTCGGGCTATGTAGAACGAGAAGTTCAATTTTGCAACAGTTTGTCGATATTTTCCAGGTAGTCGATCGAATCGTCGAGAAAGAATGCCAGTTCCGGTATCCGTCGGATTTGCTGGCCGATGCGTGTTCCCAACTCATAGCGGATCGCTTTCCCGTTGCGTTGAATATTTTCCAGTAATTCCGTTCCTCTACCGGAGGGAAAAAGGCTCAGATAGGCTTTCGCCACACTCAAATCGGGACTGATACGCACCTTGGTAACCGTAACCATCACGCCGTGTGTCTGTCGTGTTTGCGAGAGAAAAATTTCACTCAAATCTTTCTGTATCTGCCGTTCTATTCGTTGAATTCGTTTACTGTCCATGATTTTTAACTTATAGTTTAAAACAAACCGTCAATCCATCCCGCAAAGGTAGTATAACTTTTTCAATTCGCCGGTCCTGCCTGATTTTTTCATTGAACCGCAAGATACCGAGCGTCTGTCTATCAGAAGGAAGCGGCGTTTCCAGCACCTTTTCGCTCCACAGCGTATTATCGGCCAGAATGACGCCACCCGGATTCACCCGGTCAAAAACCAGATCATAGTATTCGCAGTACAGGCGCTTGTCGGCGTCAATAAAAACCATGTCGAAACTCCCTTCCAGCCGGGGAATAACATCCAGAGCATCGCCGACATGCAGTCGAATCCTGTCCTTTAAGCTCGACCGCCCAAACTGCTCTCGGATAAAATCTTCCATCTCATCTTCCTTCTCGATAGTATGGATCTCGCCGCCTTCGGGAAGCGCTTCGGCCAAGCAGAGCGTAGCATAACCCGTGTAAGTCCCTATCTCGAGAACGCGCCGCGGGCATTGCAAGCGCACCAGCATCTTCAGAATACGTCCTTGCAGGTGTCCGGAAACCATCCTTGGACGAACCAGACGCACATGCGCATCGCGGTACAGCTCCGACAGCAGCTCACTTTCCTCGTCGATATGGCGCAAAATGTACTCTTCGACCGTCATCGGAACGCTTCCACGGCCAACCGGTACGACTCCAGCCCGAAACCGGTAACCACACCCTTGCAGGCGCCGGCAAGCAGGGACTGTCGGCGAAACTCTTCCCGCGCGTACACGTTGGAAATATGTACTTCAACAACCGGCGTCCGGACAGCCTTTATCGCGTCGTGAATCGCAACAGAAGTGTGCGTATAAGCCCCGGCATTGAGAATGATCCCGTCGAACGAAAAGCCGGTTTCCTGAATCTTATTAATAATTTCGCCCTCCACATTCGACTGGTAGGCACTCAGTTCCACATCCGGATAGCGCCTTCTCAATTCCTCCCAATACTCCTCGAAAGACAGAGAACCGTAGACACCCGGCTCGCGCACCCCCAGCAGATTCAAGTTTGGACCGTTGATGATTTGAATTTTCATGATTTCTTTTATACTTTTGTCGGACACAAAATTAGTGAAATAAATTGGATAAATCGCCCTACAACGACCTCGTTTCCGCCTATCGGACACACCTACTGCTGGAAAAATCGCTCTCCCGCAACTCGGTAGATGCCTATATGGGCGATTTAGATAAACTCCTGAACCACCTGCAAACCATTCACAGGCATCCGCAGGAAGCAACGTTAGGAGATCTACAAGCACTGGTGATCTCCCTGCACGAAATGGGAGTCAACCCCCGCTCGCAAGCCCGCATCATTTCGGGAATTAAATCTTTCTACCGATTCCTGGAGCTGGAAAAACAAATCACCAAAGATCCCACAGAACTTCTGGAATCGCCCAAGATCGGAATGAAACTTCCCGAATTTCTCACCCTGTTCGAGATCAACACCATGATCGACTCCATCGACCTCTCCCTCCCTGAAGGGCAGCGCAACAAAGCCATCCTGGAAACGCTCTACAGTTGCGGCCTCCGCGTCTCGGAGCTCACCGGACTCCGGTTTTCCAATCTCTATCTGGACGAGGGCTTCATCAAAGTCGAGGGCAAAGGAAGCAAACAACGCCTGGTTCCTATTTCAAGAACCGCCATCAAGGAAATCAACCTCTACCTTCCGGACAGGAGTCGCATCCCCGTGAAAAAAAAATTCGAGGACATCCTCTTCCTCAACGGTCGCGGGACCTCCCTCTCGCGGGCAACGATTTTCAACCTGGTGAAAAAATATGCCGAACTGGCCGGTATCCGGAAAAACGTTAGCCCACACACCTTTCGCCACTCCTTCGCCACGCATCTACTGGAGGGGGGAGCCAATCTACGCGCCATCCAAACCATGTTAGGGCACGAAAAAATCGCAACCACCGAGATCTATACGCACCTCGACCGGGATTTTCTCCGCAGTGAGATCCTTCAGCATCACCCCCGGAACCGGCGGAGATAGATTATCAACAAAGATATATGCAATATCCTCGCCGGCACGACTTCCCGGCACGCCGGCATGACTTCCCGGCACGCCGGCACGACTTCCCGGCACGCCGGCATGACTTCCCGGCACGCCGGCATGACTTACCGGCACGCCGGCATGACTTCCCGGTACACCGGCATGACTTCCCGGTACACCGGCACGACTTCCCGGTACACCGGCATGACTTCCCGGTGCACCGGCCGGAAGCCAGTGTTGTTTCTCAGACGGGTTCATCGGTACTGTTTTCCAGGGCTTAATAAATGGAAGATTTTTTTCGTATCTTTGCACGAAACAATTGATTCAAATTATCATGAAAAGGTTTGGCTGGTTCTCTATTTTAGTACTGTTGCTCTCTGCCTGCGCCCCTAAAAATCAGGTGCGGCAAGTGGTTGATTTCACGGAAGATTGGAAATTTATCTTAAGTGATACTTTAGCCGATTATTCCGCCGTGGATCTGGATCTCTCCGGTTGGCGAACGCTGGACGTGCCGCACGATTGGAGTATCGAATCCGATTTCTCGGCCGACTGTCCGGCAACGCCCGGTGGGGGAGCGCTGCCCGGTGGGGTAGGGTGGTACCGAAAGATGTTTACATTGGATAAGTCGCAGGAAGGTAAGAAGATATACATTGATTTTGATGGAGTTTATCAATGCAGTGAAGTTTGGATAAACGGCCAATCCCTGGGTTTTCGTCCGAATGGATACATTTCGTTCCGCTATGATCTGACGCCTCACGTCGAATGGGGGAAGGAAAATGTGATTGCTGTTCGGGTCGATAATTCTAAGCAGCCGAATTCTCGCTGGTATTCGGGGTCGGGTATCTACCGGAATGTACGGCTGGAAATGACGAATCCGGTTCATGTGGATCTGTGGGGAATCTATGTAACGACGCCGGAAATCAATGAAAAAGAGGCGGTGGTCCGGGTGCAAACTGCGCTGAATGATCTGAAGGAAGGTGAATGGGTGCCCTTGTTGGCCGGAGCCGTGAAAATTCGGCATATCATTAGGGATGCAAGCGGAAAAACGGTGGCGAGGATGGAAACAGGGGACGAGACACAAGATGTCCGCTTGCCGAGTCCGAAGCTCTGGTCGATTGATCGTCCGTACTTATATACGCTTGCTACTGAGTTGGAAATCGACGGTAGGGTAGTGGACAACACCGAAACCCGGTTTGGTGTGCGCTCCTTCGAGTTTGATGCGGAACGGGGGTTTATATTGAACGGTAAACCTGTAAAAATTAACGGAGTATGCAATCACCATGACTTGGGATGTTTGGGTTCTGCCATCCATCATCGTGCTATCGAACGGCAGCTGCAAATCTTGAAGGCAATGGGGTGCAACGGTATCCGCTGTTCGCATAATCCGCCTTCGCCCGAGTTACTGGATCTGTGCGATGAGATGGGTTTTATCGTGATGGATGAAGCATTCGACATGTGGGCTGTCTCGAAAACGAAATTCGATTATTCGCGGTATTTCTCCGAGTGGTACGAAAAGGATTTGACGGATTTGGTTCTGCGCGATCGCAATCATCCGTCCGTGTTTATGTGGAGCATCGGCAACGAGATCATGGAACAGTGGCGACCGCAGGGCGATTCTTTGGCTGTTTTGTTGTCGAATATTGTACGGAGATTGGATCCGACGCGGCCGATTGTCTCTGCTTGTAATGAACCGTCGCTCTCAAACCCGTTTTTCCGACCGGGTATTTTGGATCTGGTTGGGCTGAATTATCATCTGTCTGACTACGAAAAGGTACATGCGGAATTTGCCGACCGACCGTTCATTGCCTCCGAAACGGTTTCCGGCTTGGCAAGCCGTGGTTTCTACCAAATGCCTTCGGACAGTATCCGCATCTGGCCACCGCGATGGGATGTCCCTTTTACTCAAGCTGTTCAACAGTGTTCGGCTTATGATAATTGTCATGTGCCTTGGGGATGCACGCAGGAGGAGTCGTGGAAATACATCAAGAAAACGGATTTCGTTGCAGGGCAATACATTTGGACGGGTTTCGATTATTTGGGCGAACCAACGCCGTACGGATGGCCGTCGCGCAGTTCGTACTTCGGGATTGTCGATTTGGCAGGCTTCCCGAAGGACATCTATTATATGTATCAGAGCGAATGGACGGATAGGGATGTGTTGCACGTTTTCCCGCATTGGAATTGGCAAGCCGGTGAATCGGTCGATATCTGGGCGTATTACAATCGTGCCGATGAGGTGGAATTGTTCCTCAATGATAGGTCGTTAGGTGTCCGAAAGAAGGAAAATGACGATTTACATGTGTCTTGGCGTGTTCCTTTTGAGCCGGGAACTATCAAAGCTGTTTCGCGTAGAGCAGGGAAAGAAATTCTCGTTCGGGAGATTAAAACTGCCGGCGAACCTGTTTCCATTCGTTTAACAGCCGATAGGAATGAAATCAGAGCAACCGGTAAAGACTTGTCGTATATTACGGTCGAAGTGTTGGACCAGGATGGAAATGTGGTCCCAATGGCTAACCATCTTATCCGGTTTTCCGTGAAAGGTCCCGGCGATATTGCAGGTACGGACAACGGTGATCCGACGGATTCCCGTTCACTGAAAAAACCGGAACGGAATTTATTCAATGGAAAATGCCTGGTGGTTGTTCAAGGGAAGAAAACTCCGGGCGTTATTCAAGTAACGGCAAGTTCGGACGGTTTGAGAAATGGAATTACGGTGGTGAGGAATCAATGATGTCCTTTTCGGTATAATAACTATTATGTCAAATGGCAAAAACAAAGACAGCCTTCCTCTGCTCGCAATGTGGCAACGACTCCCCCAAATGGTTGGGTAAATGCCCTATTTGTGGCGAATGGAATACTTATGTGGAAGAAACTATCACAAAAAGTAGTTCATCTATACCGGAATTATCCAATTTTGCAGTAAACAAATTAAAACCATTGCAACTAAAAAACATTCCGACGAACAATGAAATTCGGATGAATATGAAAGACCAGGAATTGAACCGGGTCTTGGGCGGCGGTTTAGTTCCGGGTTCTTTGGTGTTGATTGGTGGTGAACCGGGTATTGGAAAATCAACCCTCGTTTTGCAAACTGTTCTTCAATTGCAGGAATATAAGGTTTTATACGTTTCCGGGGAGGAAAGCGCTAAGCAATTGAAACTAAGGGCTGAACGTATCGGAATTGATAATGACAACCTGTTTATTGTCTGCGAAACCAATCTTGAACAAATTTTTACGCATATCCATAATATTCAACCCCGTCTGTTGATTATAGATTCTATTCAAACTGTTTATACTGACCGGGTTGAATCAAGTCCGGGAAGCATAACCCAAGTACGCGAAAACGCCGCTTCCCTACTGAAATTTTCCAAAGAAACTGGAATCCCTACTCTGCTCATCGGCCATATCAACAAAGAAGGCAATATTGCCGGTCCTAAGGTGTTGGAACACATTGTTGATACAGTTTTGCAATTTGAGGGCGACCAGCACTACATGTACCGTATTTTGCGGAACATTAAAAATCGCTTTGGAAATACTTCCGAATTAGGTATTTACGAGATGCGTCAAAACGGCTTGCGCGAAGTCAACAACCCATCAGAATTGCTGTTTACGCAAAATCACGAAGGTTTAAGTGGCGTAGCCATATCTGCTGCAATTGAAGGTGTTAGGCCTTTCTTGATTGAAACGCAAGCTTTGATAAGTACAGCGGCTTACGGTACACCCCAACGAAGTGCAACGGGTTTCGATATCCGTCGGATGAATATGCTGCTGGCTGTGTTGGAAAAACGAGTTGGCTTTAAATTGGGACAAAAAGATGTGTTTTTGAATATCGCCGGTGGTTTGAGGGTGAATGACCCTGCAATGGATTTGGCGGTAATTGCAGCAATTTTGTCTTCTAATCTGGATGTTGCCGTCGAACAGGAAATATGTATGTGTGGCGAAGTTGGGCTATCGGGTGAAATCCGGCCGGTAAATCGTATCGAACAGCGGATTTTAGAGGCCGAGAAATTGGGATTTAATACAATCCTGATTCCTAAAAATAATCTCAAAGGATTTGATACTAACAAATTACATGTTCAAATTAAAGCTGTAAAAAAAGTCGAAGAAGCCTTCCGGGAGTTGTTTGGTTAAAATAATATTCCTCAAACAATTAATCCGCCAATCAGTTCTTGTATGGAACGAACTCCATGTCGGTCTAAATATTCGTTGATTCCTTCGACCATCTTGACTGACGCAGCCGGGTCGACAAAATTATAGGTTCCTATTTGAATGGCAGTTGCACCTGCTAATATAAACTCAATGGCATCTCTCCAACTTGATATGCCACCTAATCCGATGATAGGAATTTTCACGGCTTTATATGTTTGATAAACCATTCGCAAGGCAACCGGTTTGATGCATAGCCCAGACAACCCACCGGTAATCGTCGATAAAACTGGTTTCCGGTGTTCAGCGTCGATGGCCATGCCCAATAAGGTATTAATTAAAGAAACAGCATCAGCTCCTTCTGTCTCAGCTGTCTTTGCTATTTCGGCAATGTCCGTTACATTAGGCGATAACTTAACAATTAAGGTCTTATGGTAGACTTTCCGTACCGCTCGTATAACTTCGGAAGCAGCGGAACAATTGGTACCGAAAGCCATTCCGCCATGCTTTACATTGGGACAGGATATATTCAGTTCGATGGCCGGAATTTTATCCAATGCATTGATTTTTTCCGCACATGCTCTGTAATCTTCAACGGTTGAACCGCTGACATTGACCATTGTTTGCGTATCTATATCCTTGATTTTAGGATAAATATCGGATATAAAGTAATCTACTCCTTTATTCTGCAAGCCAACGGCATTCAGCATGCCTGAAGGAGTCTCTACCATACGCGGATAATCGTTTCCCTCACGAGGATGCAATGTGGTCCCTTTCACAAAAACACCGCCGATACGCGACAAATCCATGAAGTCAGCATATTCTAATCCGTAACCGAATGTTCCTGAAGCTGTTAGCACAGGATTCTTCAACTTCAGCTTTCCTATTCGAACCCTCAAATCTGCCATGTCAGTTCATCAATATTAAATACTGGACCTTTGGTGCATACACAAGTATTCCCATAAATAGTGCGTTCCACGCAACAAAGGCAGGCCCCTATTCCGCAGGCCATTCGATTTTCCAGTGAAACTTCGCAAGGAATACCATTTTCTCGCGCATATCGGGCAACGGAAAGCATCATCAAGTTCGGTCCACAAGTATAAATGAAGCCGGCGTCTCGTTTGCGTAACAGGGAATGGTCAACTACATATCCTTTTTCACCTGCACTCCCGCTTTCCGTCGTAATGTACACTATTCCCAACTTATTAAATTCTTTCAATTGAAGTAAATCCCTTTCAGTACGCGCTCCTAACAGGAAAGTTGGTGTAAATCCTCTTTCTTTCAAATAAGTTCCCAAATATAATAAAGGGGCCGATCCTATACCGCCACCGATCAATAGCAATTTTTTCCCTTTATCTGGTTGATCAGGAATTGAAAATCCATTTCCCAGCGGATATATCAAATTGAGACTGTCTTCCGGTTGTAAAGAAGATAAATAGCGAGTCCCCGTTCCAACAATTTGTACTAGCAACCATAGTTCTCCATGCTTTTCGTCCACGTAGTGAACCGAAATTGGCCGGCGCAGAAACGCACTTTCTGAATGACCGATCCTTACTTGAACAAATTGTCCGGGCAAAAACTCAGGGAACGGCTCATCCTCTGATGTCAGTTTCAATAGGCAATAACTTTGATTAAAAGTGATGTTTTCTTTCACCTTCCAATTTGCAATTCGCTTCCTCATTATTCAAGTATTGATACGATGCTACAAAATTAACGTAAAAGTCAAATATTACAAAGATTTTTCGGGAAAAATTACTCTTCTTCTGGTTTTAACGTAACATAGGTCTTGTTTTTGAAAAAAATCACTATTTTGTCGATGTTTTCAGATAAAGATAATTCGGGCATAGCCGATCGCTTAGTAGTAATTTTCACATCTTTTTCTTCCGGTTGAGTTTCGATTTCTTTCCGATCTTCGGGAATAACCGGAGAGATGAACGGTTTTATCGCAGTTTCCGTGAATAAATCCGGTTGAATCACTGCGCGCTGACCTTTATATTTCGGTCCAGTACCCATTAATAACCACTCGGGACTGATATCTGGAAATGTCGACAGGATTTTAGTTATTACATCCGTACTGGGTGGTTGGTTGACCTTCCCTTTCTTCTTATCATTTCGACCATTAATGATATGGTTGATAGTTGAGGGATTAATCTTCGTTTCGGCCGCAAATGAAGATAATGTCATTTTGTTCTCTGTGATGAGTTCGTTTATCCG
>JAIRMH010000323.1 GCA_031258835.1 Tannerella sp. | reverse complement strand
CAACCGTTTAAATACGGTGTCGTATATAGGGTTGGCGATTACGCACGATTTCGGTTCTTCGCTGTACTGCTCTTTCGTTTCCATGATCTTCTCTGTTTTACCGTTATGATATAATGTTTAATTTGCTGCACAAAAATACATGAAAATTCCAAATTTTCAAATGCGTACAAAATGATTTTTTTTCCGGGGAAAGATCGCGGATCTCTTTCAACCGGCAAAATCGCCTGCTTCAAAAAAACATAGCAGTTCGTTCAGCCAGCGGAAAAAAATAACGGAAATTATGGTCAGGCAATATTTGAGGATGAAATATGGCGATCAGTTCCGCTAAGAGATAATCGGGATGTATAGGGACTTCTTCATAATACGGCGAACAGTTAGTATTACAACCGTAAATATGTCGGTCGCGAAAAGCGTCAAAACGACTATACGACGAATATTCCGATTGCAACATATCGTACGTCATATTCTCTTCCCTATTGTATTGCACCAGCCAGATATCCGCATGAATGGCTTTGTCCAATACGTTTTCGAAACTTAACGGCGTACTGCCGGCACCTGACAGATACCGAAAGATATAGTCCGCGCCTGCATCCTTATAAATACGCGCCATAAAACTTTCTCCGGAAGGGACGTACCACGAAGAACCATACTTCATTCCGGTCATCAGTTTAGGGCGGTATGCCACGTCCTCGACAAGCGCTTTTATACGCAGATAATTCGCCTCCGTCCGACGGAATAATGAATCGGCACGGGCGCTCCTGCCCGTCAAAAGACCGAGAAACTTTATCCATTCGACACGTCCAAGCGGGTCGTTCTCCATATAATCGGCACATTCGATAATCGGAATACCTAATTTCTCTACCGCCCCGTAACTTCCATGGTCAAAAGGCGAAGCAAACACGACTTCCGTACCGACTTCAATCATTTTTTCAACGCCGGGTGATGTTGCCTCTCCCAAATCGGTTATCAGCCCTTCGCGGATACGCTCTTTTATTGCAGGAACATTTATATAACGCGATTCACATACACCGACAATATCGTCGGTAACGCCAAGTGCGTCAAGCGCTGCACAGTGAACCGACGTATAAACGACCATCTTACGTAACGGCACGCGAACAATCGTACCTTCAGGCATCCCCTTCGGCAATGACCGGTCTCGCGGCGTCAACAGATAACGTTGCAACAACTTCCCTTTATTCCACGGATCGCGCACTTCGACGCTCGTATATCCGTCGTGAACGGTCACTTGATAGCCTGCTGCATAACGGACGGAATCATTAATATCCGGCATCCCATCTTCCGGCGACTGCTGAACGTCTCCGTTTAACAAAACGCCGCCACCCTCCGAAGCGCCAACAACCCCAGCCGAAACGCCAACGTTCTCTGCCACAGGTCTCCCCTCTTCGGTGCGTTCGCTTTCGGAAGAAGAACCCTGCCTTATGTTACAGCCCAACATAAGACAGGGTAACAACAATAATAAGCAGAAGCAATTACGTATCATTGATTCTTATTCCGATTTATTTTTTTACTCTTACCGCTTTCATTGGGTTCAGACCTGCTTCAAACTTAGTGATAAATTTTTCCGTACTGTCGAACACATAAACATCGCCGTCGTTTATAAAATCGGAAGTCGTGATATAAATGTCGCCAAACGTCTTATCCGTAGTAATTACAGGGTTAAGATATTTTTCCGTATCGCCGATAAAATTGTCGGACAAGAGTTGGTTCTTTACTACGTCGTAAGAATAAAATTTGATTGCCGGATTCCCATATTGTGAAAATATTGCATAAAGCGTATTTTCCAAAATAGCGAAGAAAGTTCCATTTATATCCTCCATGGCGGAAAATTCGTTCGTCCTTAAATCGATTTTTTGCAGCGTATTGGGTATATCCCTATAATTCCCCATCGACACGACATACACGTACCCCTGGGAATCCGACACTATATTACATGGATTAACGACAACTTTTATTTGTTTCGTTTCGGTAAACGTTGCAATATCAATTACGGAAACAGTATTGTCATAACCTGCATCCGTATTATAATCAAGGCCGCCGGAGTTGGCAACATACAGATTCCCGTTTGCCACCGTCAGTTGTTCCGGATTACGCCCTACCTGAACCTTCGCTTCGACCGCCAACAACGCCGTATCGATACGCGCAACGTAACCATTGAAATATGTGACATACACCTTACCGCCGTCTATGGCAAAATAACGCGGCTGCCCTTCCGTTTCGATTTGTTTGATAGATTTCGCTTCGAGGTCGGTCACTTCGATTGTCGACTCGCCGTATACGGCAATATACATTTTGCTGCCGTACACAATCATGTCCTGTCCCTTATCGCCCAGACGTCGCCCGTTCCGGACTTCGAAAATATCTTTGGTAACAGTGCCGTCATCTACATTATACATGGAAAGGCTTGCATTGTTATTGCCGTCGTTTCCGCTGTTCAATACATAAATATATTCAGACGGCGCCAGCGGTTCTTCCGTCGGGTCGTCATCGTCCTTACAACCCGTAAAAAACGTCAATACCATTGTCATGCACAAAACCGGCATTTTAATAAAATTTCTCTTGTTCATAGTCATCATTATTTTAAAATTATAAAAAGGTTATATGTTTAACGTGACGCTCAGCCGCCATGAACGACCGGGCATCGGATAATACTGAATTACATCGTACTGCGTATCCGCAAGATTCAGGATCTCGCCCTGCAAACGCAAAGAGGCATTTCTCCACTTAAACGTCCTGTTCAGCGAAATGCTCTGTTCTGCATAAGCGTCCACCCTGTTGAGATCCGTGTTTTGCGGCAATGCATACCGTTCGCCAACCGCTGTGAACAGCCATGAGATGTTTATCCATGGCATTTCGACCGTCACCGACCCGTTTCCGGCATGACGGGGAGTATATGGGATCTGGTGTCTGTAATTTTTCGCATCGGGATTTGTTATGTCAATTGCATACTGACAGGTATAGCTGCCTGAAATAATCGTATTTATGTTTCCTGATAACGGTATCTCCGCCGACAGGTTTACGTCTGCGCCTTTTATCTCAACTTCGCCCATATTCATCATTTTCCATATATATAAAGTAGGGAACGCAATAATTTTATCCTCCACTTTATTATAGTATCCATCGACCGACAGTCTCAAATAGCGGATGAACCGTCCGATATTCCCGCTCCATGTCAGGCCAGCATTATACTGTTTAGCTTTTTCAGGCTTCAGTCCGGTATTTCCCATGCGCAGATAATAAAGGTCGGTAAAGGTCGGGGCGCGGAAAATATCTTTGTATGAAACGCGAATACGCAGGGCATTCCGTCCGGTCGGCTGCCATGAAAAAGCGGCGGCGGGCGAAAGATGTTTGCGATCGGCAGGATGGTCGCCGTACTCCACCTTATCGGATATGTACGTGCCAAGCGCACTACCCGTCGCCGTAAACCGGTTGCTCTTATACTGCACGGCAAATACGGTCAGCGATGTGTTTCGCCGTGGCTGAGCCGCGTTGACGAAATTATTATGAAGCGTTGTATGCGCATAATCCGTCGTAAACGAAGCGGACAGAACGTCTAACGGCGTATACCGAACGCCTGCGGAGGCATAATATTCATGTTGCGTATTACGGTCTTCCTGATACCCTGCCGAGTATTTGTCGTTCACGTCTTTATAGCGCGAATAGGCATAAGCATATTTAGCGAAGGCTTGGACGGCGAACCGTTCATCCCATTGATTTTTATATCCTGCCTGCACAAAACTGTTATCGTTCCACAGGCGTTCTGTCGCCGTTTTATTATAAAAATTGACAGATCCCGGTAGCCCGCGTTCCGAATGAAACGTATACAGCTTCGTTTCAAATCTTCCGCCCCTGCGACCGAAATCTCCATATATATTTCCTTCCATGCGGAGGGTTTCGATATCGCTGTTCATACGTTTCTCCCGTGTTTTAATCGTTCCGTTCACCAATGTATACGGATATTTACTGTCCGCACGCATATAATCGGCGTATACGGATGTACTCCAACGGCGATGCAGTTTCCGGCTATATAAAAAAACAGGATGAATCAGTCCAAACGAGCCGCTTTTTATTTTTACCGTTAAAAGATCTGTGTTATCACTTGCAAAACGTGGTTTCTGCGTTTTTATATTCAGCGTTCCGGCAGAAGCATATACGCGTGCGGTCTGAAATATCTCATCGCTCTGCCCCACAGAAAGCGAAATCATATCTATATTATCAAGCGTAAAACGGCTGATATCGACTTGTCCGCTCTGAGCGTCCGAAATAGCGACGCCATCGTAAGAGACTGCCGTATGATGCGCTCCGAGACTGCGGATAGAAACGGTTTTAAGGCCTCCTATTCCTCCGTAATCTTTTACCGTAAGGCCGGAGAAGCGACGTACGGCTTCGGACAGATCTTGTATTCCGAGACGAACAATGCTTTTACCGTCAAGAATCTGAAGCGGGGTCGCTTGCCGTGTGACGGACGTATGCGGATGCGTAACAATTTCCACTTCGGGAAGTTGCCGCGATTTCACGGTGTCCGCCTGTCGGTTATTCTGCGCCGAGACGACCGTAAAAGAAACAAACCATGCACTCATAAAGCACATGCTCAATTTAGCAATCCATCGTTTTTGCATAAAAATCAAACTTTCAACATCCTTACCCGAAATGTTGTTTTTTTTAGATTCCGGCAGGTTTTCTGACTTGTCTCCCCTTTCACCGGCAGCCTTCCCAACTTTATAAGTCAGTGGCCAATGAGAAATGCCGAGGTACAAAAAACTTACAGCTACGGGCATAGTTCCGGATTTACACCGGATTCCCTTTTACTAACCGGACGCGAACGCGACACAGTTACACCGAAAATCGGGAGCAAAGATAATACAAATCGGGTATAACGCAAAATAAATGCGCACCTTTATCGCTTAATGGAAAAAATGAACTCCACCCCTCCTCCGGAACGCTGTCTGACATCAATAGCGCCTCCATGAATGAGTAATACATTTTTAACGATAGACAGGCCTAAACCCGTTCCGCCGGCTTTGCGGGAACGACCTCTATCTACCCGGTAAAAACGGTCGAAAATATTTTCGAGATGTTCATCGGCGATACCGATTCCATTGTCGCTAAACGAGAAGTGATAATAATCCGGATCTCCGGCGTCACATTCTATATAAATACTCACTCCTTCACCGGCATACGCGACCGTGTTATCAATAAGATTACGAAAAACAGAATACAATAATGAATGATTCCCATTACACACAAGTATAGACCTTTCGGTACGATTATACACTTCGATTTTTTTCTTATACAACAGCAGCGACACATCATAGAGCACAATAGATATAAGTTCTGCCAAATCTATTTTTTCTTTTGTGATAAGCCCCGGCGCCTCGTCCATCCTGTTAAGCGTCAAAATATCGTGCAGCAAAGATGACAGGCGGGTACTTTGTTTATAACATTTTACGATAAAACTGTTTCGTGTCTCCTCCGGCAAGTCTTTTACATTTATAATCGTTTCAAGATATCCCCGTATACTGCTCACCGGCGTCTTAAGTTCATGAGAGATATTCTGCGTCAGCTGTTTTTTCAGCATCTCCTGTTCCTCCTTATGTTTAAGCACCCTTTCCTGTTCTACGATGAGCGCTTGTTTTGTTTTTTGCAGCCGGGTATATATCTGTACTATATGACGCAATATATCGCCTAATTCATCATTTGGGAAATGCATGGGATATTCGTCCATATCTTCATGTTCCGCTTTCGTAGCAAAATCTTTGAGGCGATTTATATTTTGTCCGAGAAGGCTTGTCACCTTATAAAAAACGACAATGAAAATTATAAGTATCAAAAACGTAACCGTAAGAAACAACGGATCAACCTTAAGGCTTGAGGCAAGAACCGAATCATAAGGGATGGCGGTACGAATGATATAATTATCATATTTCTTTGCCGAGAAAAAATATACGCCCGCAACAATGGCAGACTGACGGATATCATAACCTATTCCTTTCGCCATCGCCTGTTTTATTTCTTTATGCCGGCAACTTGTTTCAAAAAGATTAATATCCGGAAATTCCGAATCATATAAAATCTTACCTGAAAAATCTATTAACGAAAATCGGGAAATATCTTCCAGATAAAAATCCTCTATCGGCAAGCCTCGCCTCATTTCCAGGTCGATGAAATCGTTATATCCCATCAGTTTGCAGTTCAGCAAATCAATTTTATATTGTTTTTCCCTTATATATTGGAAAATAACAAAACATAAACTAATCAGCAAAATAACAAATATCACCGATCCAAAAAGCCGCAGATGAAATTTAGGATATGTCTTTTCAGCAACACTCATAGTCATAGCAACAGAAAACAATTTTTCCCGGCATAATTTCCCCGACATTCACATCTCAAAGCAATATCCATATCCCAGTCGGGCGACAATATTTCGGTCGTACGGCGCGATCTTTTTCCGCAACCGGGTAATATGTACATCTACCGTACGGTCTGTAACAAAGACGTCATCCGGCCATACGAGTTTAAGCAACTCTTCGCGCGAAAAGACTCTTCCCGGCTTCTGCAACAGTAATGACAATATTTCAAATTCCTTTTTCGTCAATGAAATATCCGCATCTTCAACAAAGACTTTCTTGGATACCATATCGAGTTTCAGTCTCTGATAGTGAAACGATTCGCCGTCCTGTTCATAAATGCCGGCGCTATTACTTCTGCGAAGCACCGCTTCAACACGCGCCAGCGCCTCTTTTATGGAAAAAGGTTTGGCAATATAATCATCCGCTCCCAGATTTAAACCGCAGACAATATCGTCTTCGGAACTCCGGGATGTACAAAATATGATGGGGACGGAAGCGAGACTTTTGTTCTTTTTAATAATACCCGCCATCTGAAAACCGGAAACATCTCCCATCATTATATCAAGAATAAATAAACAATATACAGAAAGGTCCATACTCAATGCGTCTTCGGCGGATAATGCCGTATCTACCTCATAACCGACTTTTTCGAGGTTAAACTTGAGTATTTCACAAAGACTTTCTTCATCGTCTACGACTAATATACGTTTTTTTTCCATAACTACTCCTTTCGTTATCACTATAAATGCATATACACGTTATCTCATTTCAACAAAAACATACACACTTCTGTATCAAACATAAAAAAACCGAATCATCCGAATTATTATGGATACGACACATTAAAATTTTGGTTCGATCATATTTCTTTTTTTTCTAACGCTCGGCAGCGCACTGTCGTCTACTTAACGATTTTGACGCTTACGTTCCGTTTCATCCAGGATGATTTTACGCATACGCATGAAATGAGGCGTTATTTCGACGTATTCGTCAGCCTTAATATATTCAAGTGCATCTTCAAGGCTGAATATGACGGGAGGCGCCAGAGACGTCTTTTCGTCCGAACCGGAAGCCCGCATATTTGTCAATTTTTTCGATTTTGTAACATTCACTACCAAATCTCCCTCTTTCGTATGTTCGCCGACCACCTGTCCGGCATACACATCATCGCCCGGAGCAATAAAGAAGCGTCCGCGCGACTGCAAATTATTCAATGCATAAGCAAACGCCATCCCCGTTTCCATCGCGATGATCGAGCCATTCTGACGGCGTTCGATATCGCCCTTCCAGGGTTGAAATTCCAGAAAGCGATGCGCCATAATCGCTTCGCCGGCCGAAAGCGTAAGAATCAAATTATTCAACCCTATGATTCCGCGCGAAGGGATGTTGAACTCCAGCAAAGTACGGTCGTTCTTACTTTCCATCATGATCATCTCCCCTTTCCGTTTGGTGATAACGTCAATCACACGGCTTGCATTTTCATCCGGAAGATTAACCGTAAGCTGTTCTACCGGCTCATGTCTGACGCCCTCTATTTCCTTGATAATCACCTGCGGCTGTCCTACCTGCAGTTCATATCCTTCGCGGCGCATCGTCTCAATAAGTATCGACAAATGCAATACGCCACGTCCGAATACATTCCACGAATCAGCCGACCCGGTCGGCTCTACCCGTAACGCGAGGTTCTTATCCAGTTCCCTTTCCAGACGATCGAAGATGTGGCGCGATGTAACAAACTTTCCGTCTTTACCGAAAAAAGGCGACGTATTAATCGTGAAAAGCATCGACATCGTCGGCTCGTCGATAGCGATCGCCGGCAATGGTTCGGGCATGTTTACATCGGCAATCGTCTCTCCTATTTCAAAACCCTCAATGCCGATCAATGCGCAGATATCGCCCGATGCAACTGCGCCAACTTTCTTTCGTCCCAACCCTTCGAAGACGTCTATCTCCTTTATCTTCGAACGGACTTGTGATCCGTCGCGTTTGCAAAGAGCCACCTCCTGTCCTTCGCGAAACTCCCCGCGATGAATGCGACCGACGGCAATGCGTCCGACATATGTCGAATAATCGAGCGACGTGACCAACAACTGCGCCGGGCCTTCCAGCGTTTTAGGTTCGGGAATATATTCAATAATGTCATCCAGCAAAGTATAGATATGATCTGTCGGTTTCTGCCAGTCGCGCGACATCCAACCCTGTTTGGCCGAACCGTATACCGTTGGGAAATCTAATTGTTCTTCCGTCGCATCAAGGCTGAACATAAGGTCGAACACCATCTCCTGCACCTCCGAGGGACGGCAGTTAGGCTTATCTACCTTATTTATAACAACAATCGGCTTCAAACCAATTTGAATCGCTTTCTGCAAAACAAAACGCGTCTGCGGCATCGGACCTTCAAATGCATCGACAAGTAACAGGCAACCGTCCGCCATGTTAAGCACACGCTCCACTTCGCCTCCAAAGTCGGCATGTCCCGGAGTATCAATAATATTTATCTTATAATCCTTATAGTTGATAGAAACATTTTTTGCAAGGATTGTTATCCCACGTTCCCGTTCCAAATCATTACTATCCAGAAACTGATCCGGTTCGGCCTGTCCCTCGCGGAAAAGCTTTCCCGCCAGAAGCATTTTGTCGACCAAGGTAGTCTTACCATGGTCAACATGCGCTATAATTGCGATATTTCTAATTTTTTGCATACAATGATGAATCTTTTAAGGGGACAAAAGTAGTGCAAGTTAAGGGCAATACAAAATAATTTCATTTATTTTTCAGCGTCAGCGCATCTCTGAGTAAACGCATACCCTGATCAACACATCTCCTGATCAACACATCTCCAAGTAAACGCATACCCGGGCACGCAGATACATCAAAACTCTCGCTTCACTGAAAGTGAGGGCAGAAACGGGACAAGGATGAACGCTTTGTAACGGTCGTCGCTGTAGCGATAGATGTTGTAGGGGTTACTGCGGGCGGTGACGTTAAGTATGGAGAACTGCCAGATCAGCGAACCGTGCTTCCGTTTCTTTTCGCTCGTGAAGTTGATGTCCGTACGGAAGAAGTCGCGGAGACGGATGTTAGGCTCGCTACCGACATAGTCTATCTCGTCGCGAAACCATGTATAAGAACCGTTCCTGCCCGATTCTACGGGAATGTCGGTTTCGGGCTTCACGCCAGGATAGCGTACGGTGGTGATGACGTAGGGGAAACCTGTCCGGTACTGCATGTTAACGGACAGCATATTTTTGGTCTTTCCCGTGCGGTATACTTCGTACCCGGCGGAAAACTCCAGTTCGTGCGGGGCATCGTACTTGAACGGGACGGTCTTACCGTCGAACGTCCTGTCGGTTTTCGAGAGCGTGTACGACAGCATCGTATGGAGGCGCTTCGGACTGTATTGCGCGAAGATCTCCAGGCCGCGCGAACGGCCTGTTCCGGTACGGTAACCGCTGTGATGGTACATGTAGCTTTCCATGTTTTGGATGTGGACGATGTTGCGCATCTGCTTGAAGTAAAC
>JAIRMH010000291.1 GCA_031258835.1 Tannerella sp. | reverse complement strand
AAGTGGAGAACCCGGGTTGGATGATGCCGCTTTTTTTATCCGGGGCGTAACAACCTTCGGATACAAAAAAGATCCGCTCATCCTGTTGGATAACAACGAGATTTCATCATCGGAGTTAGGCCGTATCCAACCCGACGACATTGCAACGTTCAGCATCATGAAAGACGCTACCGCGACAGCCCTTTACGGGTCACGCGGAGCCAACGGAGTGATTCTCGTCACCACAAAAGAAGGCTCCGAAGGGAAAGCCAAACTTAGTTTCCGTTTCGAAGAATCGATGTCTACTCCAATCAGAAAAGTAGAACTTGCCGATCCCATTACCTACATGAGATTGCACAACGAGGCAGTGCGTACACGCGACCCGCAAGGTCTGGTTCCTTACCATCAAAGCAAAATTGACAAAACAATTCAAGGCGGGAATCCATACGTGTATCCTGCCAATGACTGGTATGATATTTTGTTTAAAGACTTTACAACAAGTCAGCGCGCCAACTTCAATCTCAGCGGAGGAGGCAGAATTGCCAATTACTACATTGCAGGCACGTTCAACAACGACAACGGAAACCTCAAAGTCGATAAATTGAACAACTTTAACAACAACGTAAACGTTCAGAGGTTTATATTACGGGCGAATGTAGGTGTCAACGTTACTCCAACCACTGTTGTAAAAGTACGTCTGCAAGGGAAGTTTGACGATTATAACGGTCCGCTAGACGGAGGAGAAGCGACTTACAAAAAAGTAATGCAGACCAATCCGGTGCTGTTTCCGCCGTATTTTTTACCGGACGAAAATAATCTGCTTACTCAACATACACTGTTCGGAAACTATGACAGGTTGCAATACCAGAATCCGTATGCGGATATGGTAAAAGGGTATAAGGAATCGACAGATTCGCAGATGTTCGCACAGTTTGAGCTGGAACAGAAATTAGATTTTCTTATCAAAGGGCTTTCGTTCCGTGGAATGTTCAACACTTCGAGATATTCGTATTTTGATGTTCAGCGATATTACACGCCCTTCTATTACACTACTTTACGGTACACCGAAAGTACGGATACTTATATTTTAAAACCTTTAAACGAGACGTCGGGAACAGAGTATCTCGATTATAGAGAAGGGACTAAACAAGTAAATAGCGCAATGTATGGTGAAGGTTCGCTGAGCTGGAACAACAAGTTCGCCGACAAACACGAAGTCAGCATGATGACGGTGTTTACTATTCGCGATTATGTAGCGGCGAATGCGGGCGATTTACAAAAATCGCTTCCTACACGCAATCTCAATCTGGCGGGACGCGCTACTTATGCTTACGATTCGAGGTATTTTCTGGAATTTAATTTCGGATACAACGGCTCCGAACGTTTTGCCGAAAAAGAGCGTTTCGGATTCTTCCCTTCGGGCGGGCTTGGATGGATTGTCTCTAACGAATCTTTTTTCTCCGACGGTTTGAAAAAGGTGATAGCCAAACTGAAATTCAAAGGTACTTACGGTATATCGGGTAACGACGCTATCGGCAGCGACGCCGACCGTTTCTTTTACCTTTCGAATGTGAACATGAATAATGCCAGCAAAGGAATGACTTTCGGAAATTCTGCATATAAACGCACTTTGACCGGCGTTTCTATTTCGCGGTATGCAAACGAAAACATCACTTGGGAAATCTCGAAAAAACTGAATCTTGGCGTAGAATTGAACCTGTTTAATAAATTGGAAGTGCAGTTCGATTATTTCACCGAAAACAGGACGAACATTCTTATGGAGCGCAGTTATATCCCTGCGACTATGGGTCTTCAATCTGCGATAAAAGCGAATGTAGGAGAAGCGGCAAGTCATGGAGTAGATATGTCTTTGAATTATACTCATAATATAACCAAGGATTTCTGGGTTCAGGGTATAGCCAATTTCACGTATGCAACCAGCGAATATGTTGTATATGACGAACCCGACTACTCGGCTACTCCTTGGAGATCGCTGGTAGGGACTTCGTTGAATCAGAGGTTCGGATATGTTGCCGAGCGTCTGTTTGTGGACGAAGAGGAAATAAGAAACTCTCCCGTGCAGTTCGACAATTATATGGCTGGCGATATCAAGTATAAGGATATCAACGAAGACGGTATAATCACGGGATTAGATCAGGTGCCGATAGGTTACCCGGATAGTCCCGAAATTGTTTACGGATTCGGAATATCCACAGGATATAAGAATCTTGATTTT
The DNA here is from genome assembly GCA_031258835.1 of Tannerella sp. GTDB lineage: Bacteria > Bacteroidota > Bacteroidia > Bacteroidales > Tannerellaceae > Tannerella. The sequence continues at coordinate 2,134 of JAIRMH010000291.1, read as the reverse complement.
TCGTGTTTCTTTCAGGGACTTGCACGCGAATCGTTCTGGATAGACGTGTCCGCTACTGCTCCTTTTATCGGTCAGCAACGCGCTCTGTTGAAAGTTTATGCCGACGACCACTGGTCGGAAGAGAACCGTAATCTGGAGGCTTTGTTTCCGCGTTTATCCGAAACACATATTTCCAATAACGAAGTGCGTTCGACCTGGTTTATGCAAAACGGAGCATTCCTGCGCCTTAAATCGCTGGAACTCGGATATACTCTTCCGAAAAAAATCACGCAAAAGATATATATCGAGGGTCTTCGGCTCTATTTAAGCGGAACAAATTTACTTACGTTCAGCAAATTTAAACTCTGGGATCCCGAAATGGCGGGAAACGGATTAGGTTATCCTATCCAAAGAGTATATAATATGGGTGTTCAATTATCATTTTAAAACAAAATTTTTATGAAAACATTTAAAAAGTATTTAATATTAGCAATGTGCCTGATATGTTGCGTTTCATGCGATTATCTTGATGTAGTTCCTGATAATGTTGCAACAATTGATTATGCGTTTCACAACCGTACGGCTTGCGAAAAATATCTGTTTACCTGTTATTCTTATCTGCCGGCTCATGGAGGCCTCAACAACGACCCGGCGATGGCTGGCGGCGATGAAACATGGACAATCACAAGGCATTGGAGAATTTCCGACAATACGCTTCTAATAGCGCAGGGAAAACAATCGGTAACCAATCCGCTTATGGACTTTTGGAACGGAGCAAACGGCGGCAAAAGTCTCTGGCAGGGTATCAGAGACTGTAATATTTTTCTCGAAAACGTGGACAAGGTACATGATTTACCCGATTACGAAAAAAAGAGATGGGTAGCGGAAGTAAAATTCCTTAAAGCCTATTATCATTTTTATCTTTTCAGGATGTATGGACCCATTCCGATTATTGATGTGAATACGCCTATAAGCGCAAGTCCCGATGAAGTAAAGTTCTATCGCGAACCGGTGGATGCTGTGGTAAAGTATATTACCGACTTGATGGACGAGGCGGTGGAAGATTTGCCTTTAGAACGGGATATCGTCGCAAGTATCGAAGCCGGAAGAATAAACAACCTGGTAGCAAAGTCGATACGGGCAAAAGTGTTGGTATATGCGGCAAGCAAACTGTTTAACGGCAATACCGACTATGCCGACAGAATAGATAACCGCGGAGTACAGTTGTTTCCTCAGGAATATGACCCCGAAAAGTGGAAACTTGCCGCCGACGCCTGTTTAGAAGCGATTGAGATGTGTCATGCTCAAGATAAAAGGCTGTATGATCTTGTAGATCCTACTATAAGTATGGCAAACGATACTTTCAAATTGCAGACTACTTACCGGGAGGCTATTTGCAACCTTTGGAACTGCGAACTTATCTGGGGCAGCGTTAATTACGATTGTGCCTTGCTTTCCCGTAATGCGCAGGCGCCAATCATGGTTCTCGCTACCGACAATGTTATTGGCTCCGAATGGTCGCCCACAATGAAATTGGTAGAACGATACTATTCTAATCACGGAGTACCTATTAGCGAAGATAAAGAATGGTTCGAACAAGGATGGTATGCAGACCGGTATAAAGTGCGCCCCGAACCCTCGTCGGGAATCGAAAAATATTTGGTGAAAGAAGGTCAAAAAACTGCATACCTGCATTATAACAGGGAGGTGCGTTTCTATGCGAGTATAGGTTTCGATCGCGGTATCTATTTCGGTAACGGATATACTACTTTTCCGGATAATGTAAAACACCTTGAAGCCCGTTTGGGGGAATACTCGGGGGGATATATCAGCAGTTGTTCAGCAACAGGGTTCTTTGCAAAGAAAATGCACAGTTTCAAAAATGCTGTAACAAGGGAGACTAATAGTGTGGCCGAAGATTATCCATTCCCGATTATACGTCTGGCAGACCTGTATCTTCTGTATGCGGAAGCGCTGAACGAATACAGCGGACCAAGCGAAGAAGTCTTCAAATATATTGATTCTGTGCGTGCGCGTGTAGGTCTTGAGGGCGTCAGAAAATCGTGGGAGAAATATTCCACCAATCCTCAGAAACCCAACAACAAGGAAACCCTGCGTGAAATTATTCATCAGGAGCGTACTATAGAACTTGCTT
>JAIRMH010000229.1 GCA_031258835.1 Tannerella sp. | reverse complement strand
AATTCCAGCCGAAAAAATGGTCTGACCGCAGGATGGCTGTACTGTGGCTGCGATTCCTGAAAGAAGTTGAAGACCGGACGAAAAACGTATCGGAAGATCTGCTTTCCGACAAAGATATTCGCAAGGCGTTAGACATCTGCGAGGAGAGCTGTTTTACAGACGAGGAATTGGATATCTACGAACACTACTGGGATGCTATCAGCACGGAAAAAGCCGCTCTATCTACCAGTCACGAAGAAGGGAAAGCGGAAGGATTAGCGGAAGGGAAAGCGGAAGGATTAGCGGAAGGCGAAGCTATCGGATTAGCGAAAGAAAAAGCGGAAACGGCCATCCGTTGTGCTAAAAGAGGTATGTCGGTGGAAGAAATTGCCGAACTGACGGCGCTCTCTGTCGACGAAATCCGCATGATTCTGAAGCAAAACAACCTTTAAATCTCCGGTCAATACTCGCCGGCGCTGTCGGTGACGACGCGAAAAATCGTCGATATTCTTGCGATGCCGACAGGCGGATTATCGCCTTCGCTCATTAAATATCCAAACATCCAGTTCCCGGTGCGGCGCTTACCTTTTATTATCAAGTATTCTATCTCTAATTGTGGCTCGAATCTTTTACGCATAATACGAATCTTTTTGTTTTTAGATTTCCGATAACAGGCTGTAAACCAGTTAACCCCTACAAAGATAAGCGTTTTATACATAGCTGCCAATTTTTTTTTGGGGGGGGGCTTTTCAACTGGCTATTATACAAATAATTAACTGTATGATAATTGATTATGCGTTTCCGTGCATACACTAATACTTTGAGGAAACGGCTGAAAACACTTTCCTGTTTAAAGTTGTAGTTTCTCCAAGCACAACAGCTAATGCTGCTCCACTTATTATCTACATAACAGTGCCGAAACTGCCAAATAATGCCGACGTCAGTTTTAAACTGATTATTCCCGAAACCGAAAATGGGGACAATAATCAGACTGACGATAAGACGCAGGGATCCATCATCGGATGTAAATGGAAATTAACCGGTTTTGGCGATGGCAATGATGATTCTTTCAAAAATCCGGAACCTGCTGCCGACGACTGCTATTGGGTTGTGTTCAATGCGGATAACTCCTTGAATGGCAAGAGTTCAACTAATGAAATTGCCGGTAATTTCGCTGTAAATTATGAGACGTCATCAATAAAAATATCGAATCTTGGCGGAACGAAAATAAGTGAAATCAAGGATGGCGATCTGTTCATGGAAAGTATGCGTGGAATTTTACGTTTTGAATTAAGCGAAAAATCTGTTTGGTTATATTGTGAAAATGGTAAATATTTAAAATTTAATAGGTTATAATCATGAAACAAATTGTTTGCAGTTTGGGAAACAAAAGTATAAAGCAATAAGAAGGCGTCTGTTTTATCTGTGTAGCCGGAACATGGATGTAGCTGCGAAATATACCATAAACATGGGATTGCATTGATTCCCAGGACATCGTACTTTTGCAAAAAAAAGAAAGGATATGAATTTGTGTAAGTTATATATTGCATATTCATTTGCCTGGTCAAAAGATGTGGGCGCAGTCTTCGACATTTTTGTCGGTCAGTGTGGAATGTCAAAATTTCATGTACATTTGACACGCCTAAAAAGCAGTTCTTTGAGCGTATTAACAATTTTGTTGCATTTGATGGTTAAATCTGCGTAATAAAAAAATAATAGATTTTTTTTGTTACAATAAAAAAAAACAATATATTTGCTGCTCGTTGGACATTCTTATATCTGTTGTGAAAGAGCCGGTGAAAGAATAAAAAAAGAAGAGTTTAGCTGAAAAAAATAGAATGATTTTATGCTATGAATACGAATTTGACATTTTGCGATTTATGTTTAATTAACTCTTTCGGGTTGGTTAATTCCCGCATTTTGTTAGAGAGAGAGAGAGAGAGAGATTGATTGCCTGCGTTTTTCCGCTTTTCGGAAAAACGCAGGCAATCTTTTGTTATGTGCGGGCGGGAATGTATGATGTCGAAATTTGCCATATGACGATTTGAAAGAGATAAGAAAAAGAGTGAGTGATACATATTTGTTAATTTAATATTTTTATTATGAGAAAAAGATCTTCAAAAATGAGTATTATAAAACGTGTTCAAAGAACGTTTTTATTGCTGTATGTTTTTCTATGCTTGACGTCTGCATTGTTTGCGCAAGGCATAGGAGTCAGGGGGAAAGTAACGGATGAATCAAAAGAGCCGGTTGCGGGTTGTAGCGTATGGGAGAAAGGTACGACGAACGGAACGACGACCGATGCAGACGGGAATTTCTCCTTGAGCGTTTCGAGAAACGCTACGATACAAGTATCGTATATCGGTTATACAGCGCAAGAAATTGTCGTCGGGAACAGGACTTCTTTTGAGATAATTTTGTTGGAAGATACGAAATCCTTAGAGGAAGTCGTCGTGACGGCTTTGGGTATTAAACGTGACACTCGTGCATTAGGCTATGCCATAAGCACGATTAAGGGCGATGAAATTATCAAAGCGGGCGTCACCTCCAATCCGTTGGCGTCCCTCTATGGTAAAGCAGCTGGCGTGGGTATTCAGGCTACGGCTGCCGGCCCGATGGGTGGGATGAAAATCAATATCCGCGGTGCGCAGGGATTGGAAAGTTCTTCCGGTACCCGTCCGTTATTTGTGGTGGACGGTGTGCCTATCTACGACACGGAGTCGAGTATGGCGTCGCGCGACTATAACCCACTAAATTCTTTCGACTTTGGGTCGGCGGTGAATGATATTAACGTGGAAGACATCGCCTCAATGGAGATTCTTAAAGGCGCTAAGGCAGCTGTACTGTACGGGTCGCAGGGAGCGAACGGAGTGGTGTTGATTACTACGAAAAACGGCGGTGGAACACGCGGTTTGGGTGTGCAAATATCCTATAATCAGGAATGGCACCAGCCGTATACGTTGATTGGTTTCCAAAACGAATATGGGTCGGGCGAGAACGAGTATTCCTATAATTATGAAGATGACGCGCGAACCATACGACGAACGGTCAGCAGCCGGTATAATTTCGGGCCGAAATTCGACGGGTCGCCCATCAAATTCTTTGACGGTTCGACGCGGCAATACTTGCCTTACGAAAATAACTATTTAGATTTGTTTGACCAGGGTTATTCGCATAGCGTTACCGGAGCTATTCAGGGAGGAAATGAAAAAGGGAATATGCGTTTGGCTTTTACGAACTACGATTACGACGGGATTACCCCCAATCAGGGGCAAACCAAGAATACGTTAAGTTTCAACGGACAGATGGAAGTTTCAAAGTTTGCCAAATTTGAGTTTATTCAGAATCTTTATAATACCAAATCGGTCAACCGTATGTCGAATATCCAGCATCTGGTAGCTTTCGGAACTTTCAATCGCGATTATGACATTGTTACCGCCAAAAATTCATATAAAGATGAAAACGGCTGGATGCTCGACTTGAGTAGTCTGGGCAGTCTGGATGAGAAAGGTTGGGGTTGGCCGTCGGCGTTCCTTGATCCGAATCATATCAATGACGGCTTTTTCAATCTGATGTGGAATATGAACGAAAACCGGCATACGGACAAGCGTATGCACTCTATCACTTCGGCGAAGGCGACGTTAACGTTCTTCCCTTTTCTCAGTTTGACATTGCAGGGCGGATTAGATTATACCGATACGGATTATACGTCGAAGGTAATGCCATATCGTCAGAACGAGACGACAGGAGCCTATGAGGGCGGACGGTTTACTTTCCGGAGGGAACGCAATACCATACAAAATTATGAAGCGTTTTTGACATTCAACAAATCCTTCATGAGTGATAAATTGAATGTGTTTGCATTTGCAGGGCCTTCCTACCGGGGCGTTTCCTATACGGATGTGAACGTAGGAACAAGGGGGAACAGCAAGTTCCCGGGCTATTGGTCATTATCCAACGCCGACACCTGGCCGGCCGGTTACGATAGCTATGTATCCGGTTATTCGCAGGAAAACGAATCACTGTACAGCGTATTAGGACAGGGAACGGTTTCCTGGGGTATGGAGTATATCCTTGAGTTTACGGCGCGCAACGACTGGGCTTCGACTTTGCCGAAAGCCAACCGCTCTTATTTCTATCCCGGTGCTTCCCTGACATGGAATTTTACCGAGACATTAGACCTTCCCAGTATAAATTATGGCAAGTTGTTTTTCTCATGGGCGGATGTAGGACGTCCGGCAGACCGCTATTATGCGTTGAAAACTTACGAGATGAATACATTGCCTCCTCCGAATACCAATATCAATGACGTTACAGGGCCATCCGATCTTTTTTCGGGCGACCTGAAACCGGAACGTAAACGGGAATTTGAAATAGGCACCAGCGTTCGTATGTTTAGACAAAATCGTTTGGAAGTAAACCTGTCCTATTATAACGCGACATGGTATAACCAGATTATGGGCGTACCCCTTTCGTCCACTACCGGAGCGAGTAATATCCGTATCAATGCGGGAGAAATCAATAATCAGGGATTGGAATTGTTCGTCAATGGAGCGCTGATTGCCACCGATCCTTTCCGTTGGGAGTTGTCGCTCACGGCTGCGCGGCAATGGGATCATATTAATAAGTTGTATCCGGGAATTACTCAGAAGCAGGATAATCAAGGGAATTTATACCGCCGGCAGGCCGAAGGCGAACGGATGAATACGTTGTGGATTCAGGATTATGCGCGTGACGAGAACGGAACCCGGTTAGTGAACGACAACGGATATTACTATTTGTCCGATGATCCGGAAGATGAAATTTGCCTTGGAAGTTCCAACACCGATATCTATGGAGGTTTGACGTCCAATTTTTATTTGCAGGGACATTGGGGAATGTTGAATTTAATGGGAGCGCTGGATTATAAATTCGGCGGGAAAATCCTTTCGTACTCCAATTTCTATCTGATGGGAAATGGTTTGACAAAAGAAACGTTGCCTTATCGCGACACGGAACACGGAGGATTGACGTGGACGGAAACTTTGTCGGACGGCTCTACCCGTGAGCGCCACGACGGGCTGATTCTTCCCGGCGTGAAAGCCGACGGGACTCAGAATGATAAGATCATCTCGGCGGTGAGTTATTATTCCACGTACATTCATGATATGAGTACAGGCTGGCAACCGGATATGATAAAGGAAAATAACTATGTGAAGTTCCGTGAGTTGGCATTGACTTATACGTTACCTGAACGGTTTTCCGGGCAATTGAAATGTCAGAAATTATCCGTAGGACTTACGGCAAGGAATCTGTTCTATATTTATAAAAGCATCAAGAATATTGACGCCGAATCGACGCTCGGTACAGGGAATGATAGTTGGGTTGAAAACTCCAGTTTCCCCTCCTTACGCTCTTATGGGTTTAAAATAAATGTTAGTTTTTAATGGATTAAAGCAATTTGAATTATGAAAAAGATTATATATTTTATATTGATCATTCCGTTCCTTATGGTGGCTTCTTGCGAAGACCGTCTGGATAGAGACTGGAACAATCCGAATGTGTATCAACCCGAACCGGATGAAGTGGTTTCCGGATTATTCACTCACATGCAAAAGACGCGGTTCTGGATGAAGGACTACGGTGAATGGTACTGGTACCTTGCGGGAGTGTACCGCAGTTTTTCCACTATTGCACAGATAAATTGCATGATGCCTTATTCGGCAAGTTATATAAATTATTGGGGGGATTGGCATTACGGAGTGTTAGACGAATTTGTCGGTACAGCAAACGGGAATGTTTACGGAAAGTTCGAACGTTTGTATACCGATCTGACCAACTATGGACTGATCCGGGATGAAGTTGCCGTATTGTCGGACAGCGAGTACGATGATGCGGTGATCTATTTTCGCCTGGCAACCATATTGAAAAACGTAGTTGCTCTGCAGACGGTCGATTTGTTCAATAGCATCCCTTATTTCGACGCTTACAAGGGGACGGAAGGCATATTTTTTACGCCTTACGACGACCCGATGGAAATTTATAAATCCGTTATCGAAGAATATCAGACGATTGCTAAAGAGCTACCCGGTATTTTCGAGAAAATGTCCGACCTGTCGAAAAATACATTCATAAAGCAAGATATTTTTTTCAAGGGAGACGTCAATAAATGGGTACAGTATATCAACGCCCAAACGTTGAAATCGTCCATCCGCATGTCGGGCGTAGCGGCAGATTACGTAAAACCGTTTATCGCCGAAGCTGTCAAAAACCTTCCGACCGAAGATTTTGTTTTTGATTCGCCGCAAGTGAACGAAAACCGTATCGGTGTGTCGGCAGGCGGGATTTTCCAGCGCGGTTTGTACGAACAATACTACAACCTGGCGATCCCCGATGTGATAATGACCCGCATGAATCGAGGCGAAGACCGTTACGATGCGAATATAGACGACCCCCGCTTGCCGGTAATTGCCATGGGATATTCGGCTGACGGCTCGGCTGACCATGTTGAATATTTTGGCACATCAATGAACTGGGAGCGGAACAGATATCTTCGCATAACGCTCCCTGACGGGGAAGGCAGGAAAATTAACGCTTTTCCGAGCGGCAGTAATGCTTTACGTCCGACTCAGCCGATGGATATTATGGTGAAGTCCTGTCCGTGGACCTATTATAACCCGGTGACGTTCGTCTTGTCCGAATCGCCGCTATATATCTTTTCGCTGGCGGAAATTGACTTGTTATTAGCCGAAGCGGAATTAAAAGGACTTGTCTCGACAGGAAAGGGCGCCGCGCAATATATAAACGATGCCGTTCGTCATTCTACGGATTTCTGGTATATGATGAACTCCGTAGAGAACTATGTAGGGGATATGGCGGACGACACCAAGAAAATCCTGACGCCGGCCAAACCTTCGGCAGATATTATTAACGGGTATGCAAGCGTTATACAAAGCGAATTTGAGGCGGCTGACGGAGTAGAAGGCAAAATGGAAATCATCATGCAACAAAAATATATCCATTTGAATATTTTAGAAGCCTTTGAATTGTTTGCCGAATTGCGCCGTACGCGGCATCCGAAATTAGAGCCTATTACCGTAAGCGCTACAAGTACGGTACTTACGAATGCGACGATGATGCTCGAACGCTTTAAACTGCCGCCTTCGGAGAGGACAAACAACTTCGACGAATATTCCAAAGTGATGAATGACGACAAATGGGAAACGCCCATCTTCTGGGTGCCACAGGATAAAATCAGCGAAAAATATTTCTTGCCGGAAGCAATAAAGCCTCCGCTGCCGTAAATGTGATTTTATCATAAAAACAAAAAAACAGAATACCCCATGGAAACGTGGGGTATTCTGTTTTTTTTATACCGTTTATTAATTTTTTGTCTTTAGTTATCTTTGGTCATATCATGTACATAAACAAAATAATCGTGAACCAAAGGGCCATTCGTCGCCTCTATTCTAATCGTATGCGTATCATCCGACAGCCATAGTTTTTCGAATAGTTTTTCGGTATGTCTATATCCATAGCAGTTTATATCGGCAACCAATTCGTCGTCAATATAAATCAAAGCTCTACCGAGATCCGTGTTATAAAGGCCGTGCCAGGCAATGTATCTTCCTTTAAAAGTAAATTGTAACGAAGCGCCGTTAAATAACACATTACAGGTATTGTTATAATATATGTCTTCATAAATAGTGCCGGTAGTGTTTCCTGTATAAATAGTCGCCTCATCTGTGTCATCAACATATTCTTGAACCAGATCGCCTATTTTATAATTGAGTATACGGGTTTGCAGACGAATGGATGACGTTTGTTCTTTAGGTGCAACTTGCCAGTAATAAGTCGTAATAGAGTTTATCGGGTCAAAATCGGCGAATATCTGATCATTTGCTATATTCTCCGTCAATAAATAAGAACTCTCATCTCCCAAATCAAGCGTTTTAGTGCTTGCATCATTCGGGAACTCCCTGTTTCTTGATATTTTCAGGAAATATCCGATAGCTTCGGGAACTTTCGTCCAGGAAAATTCGACAGGAAATTCATTGTTCTTGATATTGATGATTGTAGCCGGCAACGGCGTTTTCAGGAAGATAGCGGGTTTTGCCGCTTCCGAAATACGCAGGTTATAGGATGTTTCCCATGCGGGAATCGTGTCAAGAAGCGATATTCCGCCAATTTTGGGAAGAATCTTCGCCGTAATTTTGACGGGGACTTCCACACCCAACAATACATTTTCCACGAAAAAAATCGGCAGGTTATTTTCGCCTTCTCCACTGTGTTTTTGACCATCTTTGTCGGTATATTCATAAGTATAGCTAAAAAATTCGTACAAATCCGATTCGATAGGGACGCTCCATTCTATGATGGCCGCCGAAGTAGATTCCGTAATGTTTGGCGGTACTAAGGACAGGAGTTCCAGATCGGTTTTTGTAAACGGCGTCAACTGGACTTTTTGGGGAATAGATTTGTCGCCATATTGATCTTCGGTATAAATCGTGAAGTGGTAAAGCCTCATTTCATTTAAACCTGATATGTTTACCCAAGAACAGACGCTATCAATAACAATCCGCTCGTCATCATATTCAATAACAGTTTTCTTTGCCTTACCTAATTTCATTTGGTCTGAAGGTACGCGTCCACCTTTATTGAGATCAAACTCAACGCGCTCGTATCCCAGTTTCCAGCCAATCGTGTCGAATCCTGCAGGATAAACGATTTCTTCGGGCGAAAATCTTTTGATATTATCATAAACATCGGAGCAGGAACCGAAAAACGTTACGGTAATCAGTATACTCCATAGATACATAAATGCTTTCATATGAAATTATTAATTGTTAATTATTTTTTCTTCTGCCGTATAGTGTGATTTCCGATAAACCTATGACGCCCATTCCCGTGTAATCATTTGAAAACAAATACTTCGCTTCATAGCGGAATTTTCGGGTAGGAGCGGAAAAGTGCGGGTCGTCGGGATACAGGTAAGCCATGTCGCCGGCTTGGGCCATAACCCTGTACTGTTGTCCGGGGAGGTCGGGAGGGAAAAGTATTTTGTGGGTGGCGATAGAATCCCAGCGCGAGAAGGTGTCGTTATAGATATACATGGAATAAATACCTACATTTTCGTGAAGATAATACCATCCTCTTCCCGTTACGTTAGTCGTACTGTTTGCCGCATCTCTCTGGTGAGTGACGATCCGGCTGATTTCCCATTCTTCACCGAGGTCAATGATGAAATTACAAGGTAAATTTCCATCTTTCATATTCCCTGTACGTCCTTTTCCGGCAGGCGTGATTCCAAAATTCATGATGAATCCGTCGTCAACAATGTCGTCGATGATTTTTTCGGCGCGGCCTTCATAACCATTCCAATCGCCTTGAGGCTCTCCTCCAATAGAATCATTGGTTTTGGGGATCGTCCATTTGTCTTTAGGAATTTTTTCGTCTTTTATCAAGTGAATATAAGTTTCTTCGGAGGCGCCGCAGATGTTTCCATAGCGGTCTTCTACTTGAACATTTACGCTGATGGGCGTCGTCTCGGGAATGTCTTCCACTCGAATATATTTGCGTTCGACGGTGTCGGTCGAAGTGTAAATCATGTTATATTCTTGTGTTATACCATTGTAGTGATACGAATAATTGACATATATATTGGAGACCTGCCGCAGTTCGTTTCTCCAATCAAGATAAAAGGATCCGAATCCCGGTTTGACGGCGATGCTATTAGCAATACGCATAACGGCAGGTTCTTTAGGAGTGACGGTTATTATCTGTTCTTCCGATTTGTTGCCTGCCCTGTCTACCGCATAAACCGATATGTTTTTGGGAAGCGTGTCGGAAAATCCTTCCACATCAATAGAATCGGAGAAATAAGATGACGAGAACCAAAATTTTTTACCATTTTGGCTCATATAACTGGCATCTACAGTTAGTACGTCCTTATCTTCCGGAGGCGTGAAATAAATTCTGGCACCACCATATAGCGCTTTGTATTCCTGACTTATAACAGGTTTTCCGGGAGGGGTCGTGTCGGAATAGTTTATCTCGAAACGTTCGCTCTCCTTGCAACCTGATAAATTGGCAATGAGAGCTACTATCATCAATATAAATCTTTTTGTGTTATCCATAATTATTTATTTTAAATCAATTGAGTAATTACCTTCCGGGCCATCCCGGATTTTGTATCAGATTGGAGTTGATATTCATTTCACTGAGCGGTATAGGCCAAAGGTTGAAGTGCATCGGGAAACTGCGTTTTTGTTTAATTGAGAGATTGAAAAAACTGCCTGTCGATGCTCCTCTGCCATTCCAGCCCATTGTTGGCTGGTTGAACATAAGTACGGCGCGCTTGTAACGACGCATGTCGAAGAAGCGTGTTCCTTCGAACGCCAATTCTATGCTGCGTTCGCGCAGGATAATCTCGCGTAATTTATCTTTGTTTTTGTGGCTGTCGATATAGTTGGCGCTGACCCATGCGGGGTTTGACCAGGCGACTTCCACATCCGGTATTCCGGCACGGCGGCGAATTTTGTTGAGTTCGTCCCACACGGCTTGTCCGGGCCCCTCCACTTCGTTGAGAATCTCCGCTTTCATCAGGTATAAATCGGCTAAGCGTATAATAGGATAGGGGAAAACTATCATACGTACGGGATTAGCGTTTTTTGATTCCGGATGAACAAATTTTTGCACGCCTACGCCCGACCAAAAGTAATCTGTTTCACCCGTGCCCGTATGGGCGTAACTGATTCCGCCATCGGTACCGGGGAGCATCAGGGTCGGCATTAAGCGCTGGTACTGTCGCCAATAGCCTCCGGTAATGCCGAGGTTGGCGTAGAAGCGCATTTCGCGGTTCAGGTACAGATTAATCGTCTGCACTTCCGGCTGAAGAATGCCTGCCCATGCTTTAAACGCCATATCGGAGGTGTCGGGTGTCGTAATAAATTCATATTTGTCGCTCTGTGAAAAGGTTAAATCCACATCAAGCGGCAGTCCGTTTTTTGTATAATAGCGTTCCAGCATATTGTAGTTGGCGCCCAACCAGTTCCAGACACCCCAGGAGCTTTGCCAGTCGGCGTCGTCCTCGCGGTTGGTACGGATAGCGCTTGCATATTGAAGAAAGCCGTCGCCATACCTGTCACCTGTACGCCCCCATATTAGTTCTTGATTCCAAAGGTCGGGAACGACCATTTTTACCGAATATAAGGTTTGCATATTTTCCGGATTTTGTTCAAAAAATATTTCATCATCCTTGTTGTATGGTATTTTGTTAAAATAGTACAGTCCAACGTAGTTATCCTCACAGAACGTGATGGCGGCATTTACCGCATCAAGCGCATCTCTCCACTTCTGTGGATTTTCTTCCGGAGGAAAGAACGGTTGTCCGTCGTAATCAAGGAAATCGCCGTAGTACTCGCGGTTTCCATTGAAGAAAGGGCTGGCGCGGAGTAGCATAACGCGCGCTTTGATGGCCAGTGCAGCCCGCTTGTCGACAAGCCCTAAATCCATGTCGGCAGAACGGTCTTTCAAGTCGGGGATCGCTTCGTCTATCAGGCGGATCACATAATCGAAACAATCTTCAACTTTCTGACGTCTCGGCAGTATCCGGTCGTCGGGTTCATCTACATTGACGTTGCGGTCAACGATGACAATCGGCCCGTAATATTCCGTCAACTGGAAATGGAAATAGGCTTTGAGGAATTTTACTTGTGCAATCCAATCTTTCCTGTCTTTTTCGGGCATGTTTGCAACCTGCGAAATCTTTTCGAGAAAGGTGTTGCAAGTGCGTATCGCCCTGTACATATGTGGAGCGCCGCCGCTTCCTGTCCATAAACCGTACATGGGATTGTTATTATTCTGCCCGCCCATCATGATTCCCATAAGAGGTTGAAGCCACATGTCGTTTTTACTCGTTTCCCTGGCCACCCACTCGTCGCCTAACAGGAATGTTGAATTATAGGCATTATGGATGGGTGGCAGGTAGCTGTAAACTTTCGATAAGGCATTGTATGCTATCTCTCTGTTGGCAAAATAATCATCCAGCGTGATAGTATTATCCGGTACGACATCAAGATAGTCGGAGCATGCCGACAATGAAATAATAATTGTGAAAATACAGATTAACTTTTTCATGTTATTTCCTGATTAAAATGTTAATTGAATACCCAGGTTAAACCTCCTGTTTATCGGATAAGCAAAACCGTTTCCTCCCATTTCGGGATCCCACATTTTGAACGAACTGATATTAAACAGGTTTTCTCCACTTAGATAAATGCGTCCGCCGGTAATGCCGAAACGGTTAATAAAACCGGGGTTATAACCGATTTCCATTGTTTTCAGACGCATGAAGCCTCCTTCACGCAACCACCATGTTGAAAGTTGCGTGTTATTATCCACCCGGTAAACCGCCAGGCGTGGCCAGAAAGCATGTATGTCGGGGTTTGTCTCGCTCCATGAATCCCGCGCTATGATAGCCGGTGCATTGCGCCTGTTGACTAAAGGCGCAATGCCTTCCGGGTCGATAAAGAAAGAAGTCTGTCCGTTTCCCTGGAAAAAGAACGAGAAATCGATTTTCCTGTAACCGACAGATGCTCCGAATCCGTATTGCAGTTGCGGAACGGTCGGATAACCGATAGGGATACGGTCGTTTTCATTGATGACGCCATCTCCGTTAATGTCGGTATATTTGATGTCGCCACGCATATAATTACCGAATGCAATTTGGGAAGGGGAATGTTCTATTTCCTGCCGGTCAACGAACAGACGTTCGGCGACATACCCCCATTGCTGTCCTATCGGCTGTCCCACAGTGTAGAGATACCACTCTTCATAAGACGGCTCATCGGTTTTGAGAATTTTGTTGGTTGCATACGTCGCATTGACACGTGCGGTTATCCACAGGTTGTTATCGAAAAAGTGTTTGTAGTCAAGAGAGCCGTCGACGCCTTGCGATTGAACTTTCCCGATATTACCGCTGATAGCTGTTTCGTAACCCATTGTTTGGGGAATGTTGTTTCGGGGCCAGTAGATTTTATCCCTGATGTTATAGAAATAGTCCACCTGCAGATTCACTCCTTTGAACAATCCAAGTTCCATGCCAAGGTTGGATATGGTGGAAACTTCCCATTGGATATTAGGATTATCATATCGGGAAACGCTATAGCCATCGTATCTGTATCGATAATCTTCTCCCCAACTATACATGCCGCCGCCACTGTTTATCTGTGAAAGAAAGAAAAATCGACCGCTTCTGCCAGCAATAGCGTCGTTGCCGACTTTCCCCCAGGTAAATTTCAACTTGACGAGATCAAAGATCTCTTTCATTGCGTTGCTGTAGTATGGCTCATTGGAAATTACCCATCCCAATCCGAAAGAAGGGAAAAAACCGAAACGGTGATTTTTGTCAAATTTTTCCGATCCGTTATAACCGTAGGATATTTCCATGAAATAACGGGAATCGTAGTCGTAAGTAAAACGTGAGGAGTTGCCGAGGTTTCGCTCCGGTAGTGTTTCGAATATGGAACCGTTAGCTCCATTGGTAAGCAGTTTCTCTTCCGCAATGCCTACTGTCATGATGCCCAGGTTATGGGGGCCAAAACTGTTATTCCAGTTGACACGTCCTTCAAAATAATAATGCGTATCTCCGTTACGATCGCCTACTACATCGCCGAGACGACCGGTTTCGTTCGGATTGAGGCTGTAAAGAGAATATTTCTCCGTCATGTTGTCGTATGATTCGAGTGCGTAGTAGACAGGATTATAGTAACGCGTTTGTGAAGAACTGTTCCAAGTGCTGACCGACGCTTTCAATTCCACTTTCAAATTATTCAGTAATTTGCTAAGATCCTGTTTAATAGTGGCTTGCGCTGAAATGGCGCTTTCGTCGTTCTGTGTATAACCCCTGACCATTTCCGCAAAGGGATTCGTTAACCATGGATCTACCATACCGAACATCGTATTCCGGACGTTATTGTGTTTCTCATCGGGTACCCAAACTGCCGGAAATTCAACCGGATTGATGTTCATCACCATTTTGAAAATATCACCGGCCGAACGATAAGGCGCATTGTATTTCTGAAATCTTCCCGAGATCCTGGTATCCAAATCCGTTGTCTTTCCCAGTTTGAAAATGACGTTGGTACGGATGTTATAACGCTTGATGTCGATGTTGCTGTTGAAGTCGTTGAGATAGTCTTGATTGTCGACTTTGAGCAATCCGGATTCATGATCCATACCGGCAGCAACATAGTAGGTCGCAACTTGCCCGCCGCCCGACAGGTTGATGTTGAATTTGGTATTAACGGTATAGTTTTTCATCAACAGATCGTACCAGTTTATGTTAGGATACACCATCGGATTATCTCCGCGTATAGTTGCCTGAATTTTCTCTTCACTGTACCAATTATTCATAGGAGTAATGAGTTCCGGCTGGTCTTTGTAATGTTCCATGTCGTCGTTGTGACGGGAGAGGCGCGCCTCATTGTATAATCGCATATAGGAAACGCCGTCAAGGAGTTCCAGCATGGATGTTGGAGTAGAAATATTGACGTCGAAACGTGTCGAAATCTTTACCTTTTCACCTGTCTGTCCGCATTTTGTAGTGACAGAGATGATCCCGTTAGCGCCGCGCGCGCCATAAAGTACGGTAGCCGAAGCATCTTTCAATATTGAGAAGGCTTCAATATCATCGGGCTGAATCCTTGCCAAATCTTCCGTTGAGGCCTCAAAGCCGTCAATTAGAATTAGAGGGTCGGACTTGTAGCCAAAAGTAGTGACGCCGCGCACAAAAAACTGAGCGTTGTCTTTGCCGGGCTCGCCCGTAGTCTGGAAAGAAATCAATCCGGGTATTTTCCCTGCAAACGAAGAGGTGAGGTTACTGCCCGCTATCTGTAAATCCTTGGTTGCTACCGTGGTGACGGAAGCTACAACACTTTCTTTTTTCTGAACGCCGAATGCGGTGACTACTACTTCGCCGAGTTCTTGCGATTGCTCAATCATAGTCACTGAAATAACCTGTTGTTTTCCAACTTTTATTTCTTGCGCATGGAAGCCAATGTAAGAGAAGAGTAAATGGCAGGTATCGCTCGAAACGGTTATTGAAAAATCGCCGTTCTCGTCTGTTGTTGTACCGATTGTCGTTCCGCGTACCGATACCGTCACGCCCGGTAACGGCGAGTTGAAGTTGTCGTTGACTTTTCCCGTCAGTCTTTTCGCTTGAGCGCTTGCCTCTATCGATAACGAAACTTGAATAAATAACAGAAGCGACAAACAGGCAAATCGTTTTGTTTTTAATTTAATCCTTGTCTTTTTCATAATATTCATATTTGTTTTGTGTCATTGTAGATTCATAATCTCCATACCAATAAATAGTGGTCGCATAATCCACATAGCCGCTGTCCCAACCCAATATTTCCAGATCAAACCGGAATCTTTTACGGAAGGGAATCCCATCCAGATTCCTTGTCCGGAAGAATGTATTATAACCATGGGAATTTTCCGAATCTGCACGGGGAGCTCCGCCAAACGGCGTATGAAAAGGGATCACCGGCGCCCATGAACTATTATAATAATCTTCCGTACCGGTTCCAAAGTGCGACGGGAAAGCGTCATCATCGACCCAAATCTTTTCATCACCCTCGCCATACCATCGTGGAGCATGATTATATAAAGACAACACATCTCCTTTATATAAACCTCTCCCTTCAATTGCAGCAAAATTCCATTCTATACACCGATCCTCCTCTTCCGGCTTATTATGGAGGTATATGCCTTTTTCCCGTTTCCGGAAAGCATGGAAATAAAGAGATCGTTTATGCCATTTTAAAGGAGATACGTTAATTTGCACAGTAGCCTCTACCGGCAAATGCGAACGATTCGACAATTTTATTTTAGCGGTCTTTTTATACGGCATCAACCAGCGACTTACGACTTTTCCGTTACCGTCCGAAGATAAATACCAACTGTCAACATATGGCGCCCCCATTCCCCCGCCGGAATAATCGCTTAACGGAACTCTGACGGTCTGTTTATTATCAAATTCCGCCATAAAAATAATGCTCTGCATGAACTGTTCATATAGATCCGGATCGGCAACATGAATATCAAATACAACTTCATATATTGCGTTTTCTCCCTCGGGAAGAACTAAGGTAAGAGAATCGGAGGCTTCAAGTCGCTTCGTTTTCTCATATATTTCACCCGATTTACGAATACCCGGATTCAGTAGAAGACGATTAACTTCCGATATCTTCTTTGCCGCTCTTGCCGCTACGTTAAGAGAGAACGTTTCTATTGTGACGTTTTCACGATATTTGCGATAATTTATTTGATAATATTTGGGTGTAGGCATAACTCCTGCCGGGTCTTCAAAAGTAATCTTGCAGGCTTTTGCATAAGGTACGGGAAGAAAAGATGTACTACCGCCCTTTCCCTCAGGAGTATAGCTGGTGTGAGGTTGAATCAGGCCCCGTCCTAAGCCGGATATGTTCAATAGCATCAGATCGTAAGCGGGAATAGTCAATTCGGGGGTTTTTGATCCATCCAGATAAAAGCGCCAGATCCCGCGTTTGTCAAGGGTTGTTATCCATATCCGGGTAATAACGCCCGGACCTGTTTCATTAAACATAACCCGCTCTACTCTTCCCTCCGTTGTATCTACGGCTATTATTCCGAATCCGTCATTATTTGCAAACCATCCCGGCATATCGGGAGAAACGGAGTTGCGATCATAACTGCTTTCCTGAAGACAGACGTAATAAGGATCGGGAAAACATGCCTGCTCTTCAACGGAAACCATTTCATCAAGTAACGTTTCTAATGTAATACGGTTTTCGGAAGTATTGCCTTTGCAGTTTGTTAATCCGGACAATAGCCCGGAACAAATCATAATAAAAAAAAGTAATCGTAAATTAGACTTCATAGGTATACAGTTTAAATTTTAAGATTATATATAGTTTGACATGTTAACATAATATTTTCGACGGCAAATATAAAGGCATGAAAACTTTGTGATAAATAACAAATCAAACAAGAATTATCACAGATGTCGCTTGTATGACAATTGTAATAGTAATATGACAATTTTGATATTTTTTCGTCTCCGGTTTACAGTTCGGCACAGGACGCGCAGGATCCGGACGAGGCAAATTGCCGTGCGAAGTTCAAGGAATATCGCGATCATGTCGGGATAGTATATCTCAAATGCGGCGGCAAGGCACATTATTGGAAGCGTGATAAGGCGAGTTGCGAGTGTAAGGTTTGTGTGTAATTGTAAAAAAATATTTTTTCATTTCATGTACTTGGAAATCGCAGAATTTTCATGTAGTTTTGCAAAAAATATAACATAAATCATTATACCATTTATACTAAACGATTAAAGTATGTCAAACAAAAAAACAGGTAAAAACTTTATCACCCGGCGGTCGTTTCTCAAGTCAGGAATGATATTGACGGTCGGGCTTCCGACGCTTCGCTCGTATGCACTTTTTGGTAACGCCGCCACGGTCGATGCTTCCGATCCTCTTTTCACTGCATTTCAAAATCCTCCGGTTACGGCGCGACCTTTCGTCCGCTGGTGGTGGAACGGCGACAAAGTAACCGCCAAAGAGATCCTCCGCGAGCTGGATGTCATGAGAGACGCCGGCATCGGTGGTGTAGAAATCAACCCGATCGCTTTTCCGGGTGGCGCTGACCTTGGACTCCCGTCGCTTAAATGGCTCAGCCCGGAATGGATAGAGATGGTGAAAGTGGCGCTGAAAGGAGCTGAAGAACGTGGAATGGTCTGCGATATCATTGTCGGATCGGGATGGCCGTTCGGA
>JAIRMH010000188.1 GCA_031258835.1 Tannerella sp. | reverse complement strand
GCTATATAATAGAAAGCATGAAAATAAATATGCAAAACAAAACAAACCGGAGAGAAGAAACGCAAATGGATGCGTATTACCGCGAACAATGGGAACAGGCGTCGGGAAAGGAGATGCCCGCCGAAACGGAGGAACGGATATTCCGCGCCATCAGGAGACAGATGATCCGAATATGTCGTATCCCAAAACATTCGAAGTGGATTATGTACGAGTATATCTTCCCGAAGAAAGCGGGAACAAAAAAAAAATAAACTAAAAAACATTCAAATGAATAAATTGACGTATCTTTTAAGTATTTTATTATGCTTGTGCAGCGCCTGTGGGTTAGATAAAGCCCGGCCTCACAAGCATCGTTTTACAATGACTTGCAAAGTTGATTGTATCAAGGAACAGTTTATTACGGAAGAAGGACGGCAAAAAGCGCTACGTTTTTTCAAGGACTGTCACGTAGAACTGGTATACCTTGAATCATACCGGCATGGCGTGAGCGTACCCTCGGAAATTCTGGAAGAAGTGAAACATGCTTTTGAAAAAGCCGGTATCCGGTGTGCAGGATGTATTACTACTACCCGGATGAGCCATACGAAGTCAACGGAATGGGATATAGCAACCTGTTTCACAGATCCGACCGGAAGGGAATTTTTGAGAGAAACGGTAATGCGAACAGCCAAACTGTTTGATTTGATCATCTTGGATGATTTCTTTTTTATGGCATGTCAGTGTGATTTATGCAAGGTTGCTAAAGGTGAGCGTTCCTGGACGGAGTTTCGATCGGAACACATGCTGGAAGTGTCGAAAGAGGATGTTTTATCCGCTGCAAAAGCAGTCAATCCGAACTGTAAAATTATCATTAAGTATCCCTGTTGGTATGAACGTTTACAGGAACGCGGATATGATGTGATTAACGAAACCGCTTTATTTGATTATTCTTTTGCCGGAACAGAAACAAGAAACGGCGGACCACAGACGCAAGCCTGCTGGTATCAATCATGGTTAAATGACGTCAGCAACGGTAAATGTGCCGGAGGCTGGTATGATCCGTTGAGTACAAGCCCGGATACGTATGTGGAGCAGGCAAGGCAAACGATCCTTGGCGGCGCAAAAGAGTCGCTACTGCACTGCTACGATTATCTGGACGCCGATAATCCCGGTATTGCCATTGACTCGGACAGCGGCGTCAAAAACGGAAAAGCGGATGCGCAGGCAATACGGCGGGAAATAAATGGACTTCGACAATTAGCCGATTACATCACCCCTATGATTCCCAGAGGCGTATTACTGGCAAAGAAACCTAACGAGTGTCCGGATGCCGATATAAATCTGATTGGGAAAATAGGATTATTAGGCATTCCCTTTATTGCGTCGGATAATCTGAAAGAAAATGACGCCTATTTCCTGACGGCCCATGCTTCCCATTTCGACAATCTTAATCAGGTCGTAAAAAGAAGTCTGGACAGCAAAACTCCTATTGTCCTGTCCGGACAGGTGTATCATGATTTGGATACCCTACTTCAAAAACAATTGTATGAAGGTACGGAGCTATTACCCGACGAATTTCTGCTGATTTCATTTGACGGTTCCGTCACGAAAGTGGACAATCCGTTTAAGATGGAAGAGACGCAGTTGAATGGATTCAGAAATCACCTGTTAAAGCCTTTCCGTCTGCAAATGGACGCGCCGCGGAATGTATCCCTGCATTTGTTTACTTCTGAAAAAGAAGACCTGGAAGTGATAGAGAACTTTAACGACGAACCGGTAACCGTCAAAATTATTTTCCCGGAAAAACGCGGGAGAAAACTGAAATTAGGACTTCCGGAAAACAGCAAAGTCAGGTTGACAAAAAACAGTGATATGGAGTATTTGATTTATTTAGAGCCGAGAACGCTTGCCATGATAGGTGGCCGGTGACTTGAATACAGCTTAAAAACTTTTAATAGATAGCTTGTTATGTTTTGCACTACCCGTATGGCCCGCGTGACCGGCGGTTTCTTTTGAGTTGTTCGACGGATGTGTCCCGGCAGGATTTCAGTTGGCCTACATCTATCCCGAAAAAAACCGTAGAATCCCATCTTTACCGGGCGTTACATTTTTTGAAAAGCAAATTAAACGACCGAACCGGATAATGGATTATATTAATACTCACCCAGCCGGTTTAGCAGGAAAACACCCAGGCCCAACAGTTAAAAAACATTATCTTTCATACCGGGCTGTAAGTGATCTCCCGTTCCGAAAGCTATACAATAGAAAGCATGAAAATAAATACGCAAAACAATACAACCCGGAGAGAAGAAACGCAAATGGATGCGTATTACCGCGAACAATGGGAACAGGCAGCGGGAAAGGAGATTGGGGCGATTATCCCGAAAAAATGGGTTGCTGCCGCAGTAGCTATCCGGCAGGGAAAGTCCGTACAAGATATCGACCGGAATGAATTAATCGACATAGTAAAAAAATACGGGCAAAAACTTGAATGGGACGGATATGGCTATCGGACGTGGAGATATAATGTTTTAGGTAGACCGGTTATCCAACAATTCAGATGGGATACGCATCTTGAAGAATATCAGACCTGTCCTGTCGATAAACTTCGAAAATAAATTAACGTTTTAAATATGTTTGTTATGAATAATTATTCCAGAAGGCGATTTATTAATCGTATCATTAAAGGAGGTATAGGGATTGGAGCCATGTCTTCCATTACTCCTGTTGCCTCTTGTCATTCATCCCAAAACACAAACAGTCAGAACGGTTTACCGGTTATCAATGAAGTGGACATTTGTGTTTTAGGTGGAAGTTGTACCGGCGTATTTGCTGCTGTACGTGCGTCTGGACTGGGAGCAAAAGTTGCAATCGTTGAAAAACAGAATGGTTTTGGCGGAGTAGCTACCGGTTCGTTAGTTAATATTTGGCATTCGGTTTACGACACGGAACACAAACAGCAAATTATCGCCGGTTTAACCACTGAAACGATGGATCGTCTCAAAAAAAGGAATGCTGTGGCTATAAACGAAAAGTCCTCCAGCTCATATTTCTGCTTCAATTCGCAGGAGTTAAAAATCGAACTGGATGAACTGGTCGTGGAAAACCGCATCATTCCATATCTTCATACACTTTTTTCCGAACCATGTATAGATAAGGACGGTAATCTGACGGGCGTAGTTGTAGACAATAAATCCGGGCGGGGAATTATCAAAGCCAAATACTTTATTGACTCCACAGGCGACGGTGACTTGTGTACGCGCCTGGGGTTGGAAACCTATACCCGTGAGATGCTTCAACCACCCACGACATGCGCCCATTTTGAAAACTGGAACGGAAAAGAATTTAATGCCATATTGAAGGAACACGGCGCTGAATTTAATATTCCGGACGGTTTTGTTTGGGGCGCAATGTTACCTTCCACAGATACTTGTATGCTTGCCGGAACAAGAATATATGGCAGGGACTGTGCGCTTGCCGACGACTTGACCATGGCGGAAATGGAAGGTCGGAGGCAAATACGTGCAATAATGGATATGATGCGGAAATACAGTCCGCAAACCAATTTGGGATTGACGGCATTACCGGCTTATATCGGTATAAGGGAAACAAGGCATGTCAAGTGCCTGTATCAGGTAAGCGATGACGATGCGCGTTACGGAAAACGCTTTGACGATGCGATTGCAAATGGCAGTTATCGCCTTGATTTACATCATCAGGACAAACCAGGGCTTACATTTTGGTATCTGGATGGCATTGAGGTTTATGCACGACCGGGCTATCCCGACAAGGTTGGCCGCTGGCGACCTGAAACACCGGCTAATCCGACGTTTTATCAAATTCCGTTGAGATCAATTATTCCGCCGAAATATTCAAACCTGATGGTAGCGGGGAGAATGTTGGATGCAAGTATTGTCGCATTTTCGGGAATCCGGGTTATGGTCAATATGAACCAGTTAGGAGAGGCGGCAGGAGTGGCGTCCTATTTAGCACTCGATAAAAATATTCCTGTCAGCGACGTTGATTATAAGGAAGTCAGGGAGACATTAAAAAAAGATGGTTCAATTGTTTTATGATTTTGAAAAATCTTTATACACCCTCTACAAATAATATTCAGTTGGATTATATGCTGTTCGGATTCGACAAAACGGTCGAGCCGGGCAGCGAATCAATAAACCGTTAAGGCCTTACCTGCAGAAAAGAGGAAAAAACAGAAGCGAGGGATGCGAGAATCAAAGTGAATTATTAACAGTTAAAGGAACATTAACAGGGCAATTAAATTTAAAGCAGTTCAGTGGGCGCATCCCGGTGTGGCGGGCGGAGGTGAAAAGCAATATTATGCCGCTCCCGTGATGAATGGCGAATGGGACATTGACCGCCTGACCAAATCTATCGAAAAGATCTGTACGGTGAGTGGCGCCGACATACGCGCTGTCCTGTATGCATTGGTTGATGTGTCGATCGACGGGCTGGACGACGGTACGATCATCCGTCTGGGCGATCTGGGCAGTATCCGCGTTACGCTTAGCTCCGAAGGTCGCGCTAAGGCTGAAGAAGTGGACGCCTCGTGCATCAAAAAGTTCGGCATCATCTTCGTCCCCGGTACGCGCATCAGGAAAACGCTTGAGGATGCGAAGTTTGTAAAGACAAGTTGACGGACGTGAATACTCCTGCGCATGGATTTTTTTTTCCTGCGCAAGAAATCCCAAACCACTGCGCAGAGAATTTTGCGTCCCTGCGCAAGGAATTCGGATTTGAAATGTAATGACTTAATCTTTG
>JAIRMH010000119.1 GCA_031258835.1 Tannerella sp. | reverse complement strand
TTTTCCAGCGTACGGTTTCGCTGAACGGCTTGTCGAAAGCGGCATAGAAATACACCGGCGTGTCTTTCGGACGGCGTCCTGTCGCTGCCATGATTTCGTAGCCGGCTATTTCCGTAGCGTTTACTTTCCAAGCCTCGGCGTGCGCTTTAGGTCCGTGTCCCAGAAAGGCGCCGATATCGAACAGAATATAACTTTGCCTGCTTTCGGGGAAAGTGTAGCGATGAAAACCGACGCGAGTGGTAGAGGTCAACTCCGCCAAAACTCCGTAATCGTCCAGAAAGATTTTGTGATAGCCGGGTTTGGCAATCTCTCCCTCGTGCGAAAACGCCGACCGGTAAGCGTCCATACCCTTGTGTCCCTTAAATTCTCCGACAGTCGGCATAACGGCAATACCCGACATTTGCCACGCATGTATATGGCTGAAACAACGCACTTGCAGACTGTCGTACATGTAACCGGATTCCCACGAACCGTCGGTATCGGTGTCGGGACTGAGATTCACCATCCCGAAAGGGCGCGATGCCGAACTGAAATAAAACCATCGCGACTTGTGTGAATCAATAAAGGGATTGACATAATCGGCCGGCGTCATACTGTTTTCCTGCGCTTGAATGGCAGCAGGAAACATTGCGAGCATGACGGTAATACTGCGCCATACTACTCTTTTTCTGATTGAAATAAAAATCTGTTTCATAATTATTGTTTTTAAAGGTTTGAATCAATATTACATTCAGCAGGGGTGCGTCATCAATAAAATATACAATCACTCATATCATAACGCACCCCTTACTAAATTAAGTTTCAAATATCGGCTTTTTTTAGGACGTTACCAAATTTACCATCCCGGATTTTGCGTCATCGGCTTATCTTTATTCGTGTCAATAACGCTTTGCGGTATCGGCCACAAATTATAATCTCGTGTCAGCGTAGAGCGTGCCTCGTCCCAATAAGCATATTTCCTTATACGTTCGACGGCGATGGTTCCACCCATGCGGAGCAAAGTATTCCAGCGCCGCTCTTCATACATTAATTCACGTACACGTTCGTCGAGAATCAAATCTACGCTGACGTCCGAAGGTTGTACCATGTAACCGCATTTGGCGCGTGCGCGCAGCAGATTAATATCAGCTGCCGCTCCTGTATTGTCGCCATTGCGCCATTTGGCTTCGGCACGCAGCAAAATGGATTCCGGCAGGCGGATCAGATATTCGTCGCGAAACAGATTACTCCGGTTTTGTCCATCGGCCAGCCCGGTAAATTTATCGGTCGTAATCTTGCAGGATATGGGCCAGGCCCAAGTCCTTCCCAAATCAATATAGTCTTTGTCACCTCCATCATGATAAAATAAACTCCAGGGTACCGGTTTGCCAAAATAAGGCGAACCGGATACGTTGCCGAGAATAACTCTCCTTGTCACAGCTTCGGAATTACGCATATCATCGCCCCACTTGTCTTCCCAGATGATGTCACGGACATAGAAAGTCGGCATAAGAAAGACGGACGTGCGTCCACCAAGATCCTCCAAAATACCGGCTGTATGCTCAGGTGTCGGGTCACGGAGATCTGCTCCGTAATGACGGGGATATTGCAGGAAGGATTGCTTATCTTCCGCTTTATAGGCTTCGTAATCTATCTGAGCACACCAGATGGCTTCGTGATTGCCTTCCTGATAGTTCTGGTTACCTTCCTGAAACAAATCCCAGAAAACGTTCGCTTCTATCGGATAACCTGCGGCCGAATACAAGCGGTCGGGTGTTTGTCCGGCTTCCGTATCGGCATAGTAATAATCCGGATTTTCGTTTTTTCGCGTTCCGAAACGTTCCGTCATCAGGCTGTATGTTCCCCCGTCGATCAGTCGGTCGGCATAGGAGATCGCTGTGTCGTATGCGGTTTTTGATTCGCTCGACCGGCCTTCTTCTTCGAGCGCTACGCCTTTGTCAATATACAACTGAACAAGGTTATGCTGAGCCGCTCCTTTAACTAATCGCCCCGGTTGTGTGACGGTTTCGGGCAGGTCGTTCAGAATAGCCTCCAATTCGTCAATGGCATACTGGTAGGTTTCCACGCGGCTTGTCCGTTCATAATCGTAACGCGCTGAAGTTGAGATTTCCGTCACAATCGGTACACCACCGTACAGTTCACCGAGGTTGCGATAGCTGAATGCGCGAAAGAATCGGGCCTGCGCTATTGCATACGCCTTATCGGTAGCCGACGTCCATGTGATTTGCGGTAATTCGGCCGCATATAATGCCATATTTGCCTTAGATATCAACTGATACCATTTAGTATAGATGTTACTGAATTCAGTTCTTGAAGCATTCAGAACGCTATAGTCATTAAAACGGTTATCTCGACGGAGGGAAGGCACATCGGCCACATCCGTACCATTGCCGCCACAAAACACATAATCCGTATTATCGGCTGTGACCAGACAAAACATGGCTCGAATTTGCGAATAACAGGATACAAGCGCCTGATTAACCTGTTCCGAGGTTGAAAAGGCATTATCCACCGTATAAAACGTTTCCGGATTTTCTTCTAAAAATGCGTTGTCATTACAACTTGTCCATGTCAGCAGATACATGATTGACAGGAGAAGGTATATGCTTGATTTTATTATCTTTTTCATAATGATATTCTTTGAAAATTAAAAACTGATATTAGCGCCTATAGAGAAAGATGTCATCACAGGCTGATCGCCCGCGCGTACACCTGCTCCTACTTCAGGATCGCCGCCTTCCCAGTTGGTAAGAACGAAGAGATTTTTTCCGGTCAGGAAAATTTTCAGGTTTTGGACTCTCAGATTCTTCACCCAGGGTTCGCGGAATGTATAGGACAAAGTAACGTCCTGCAGTCGCACAAAGGTGCGGCTTTGCAGTCCGAGGAATCGTCCGTCGCCACTAAACGCAGGTGACGGATAGATATTGCTTCTGTTTTCAGGCGTCCACCACGGAATATAAATATTGTTGGTATAGGTATGTCCTCCACCGTTACTGATATAGGCCGAAGAATTGCTTTTCAGGTAATATCCCCCGCCGCCGAATGTGCCGGTAAGCATTGCATACAAATCCCAGTTTTTGTATGTAAGCGTATGACTCATGTTCAGTTTGAAATTAGGTCTGTCATAGCCCAGAATCTCGCGGTCCTCAGGTCCGATACTGCCATTGCCGTCCAGGTCTTTGTATTTAGGTACACCGGGTAAGGAGCCATTTGCCTGGATGTAGGCAGCGTCGTCTTCCTGCACAATGCCGTCCTGCACAAATCCGTAGATGGCGCCCAGCGATTTGCCGATAAAACGGCTGTTGCCGATATCGTCGTCTTCTTTGCCGTCTCCGTCGATGTCGTCGCCATAGAGATGGATCAGTTTGTTGCGACTCAGCCAGAATGTGAATCCGGTTGTCCAGTTTAAATCCCTGTTTTCAATATTTACTGTGCGAAGCGTCACTTCAATCCCTGAATTGCCGATTTCGCCCATGGAAGATTTCATTGTGTTGAAACCGGTCATTATAGGGATCGTACGGTCGAAAATCTGGTCGGTAGTGCGGGAAAAATAAACGTCCGCATCTAAAAAGATACGGTTTTTGAGCCATGCCGATTCAAAACCGGTGTTCCATGCCGAGGTAGATTCCCAACCCAGCGAGGCATTACCCAGTGTTCCTGCGGTTATTCCATACAATATATTGCTGCCGCCAAATTCATAACGAACGCCGCCGCTCGCCCCGTTGTTAATGGTCGAAAGCGTACCGTACGGATCTAGTCCCTGATTTCCATTTTTACCAAAAGAAACTTTCAATTTCAGGCTGTTCAGGTTTTTCACCGATTTCATAAACGATTCACTGGTGACTTTCCATGCAAAACCTGCAGCAGCAAAGTTACCCCATTTATTCTCTGTCCCGAAGACCGAAGCGCCGTCGCGACGGTATGATGCCGTCAGGAAGTAACGATCGTCAAATGAATACGATGCCCGTCCGAAATAACCGATATTAGTACGCCGGTCTTTAGTCAGTTCTATCTTTTGTACAGTGGCCTTGTGCAATCCGTCTATTCCCAGTACGGTATTCCCATTGGCCGCAAAATCACTTCCTCTTGAAATCACTTGCGAATAATCACGACAATCGCGCGTGGCTACTGCCGTCAAATCTAAAGTGTGTTTCCCGAAAAGGTTGTGATATGTCAGAATATGGTCGATGAGCCAACTGCCTGTTGAATTGCTGTTAATATTTCCGTTGGCGCTGGACAGAAAGGTTTGATATACCTCTGGTGTATAACGGCTCGGATCGTTATATTCTCCTTCTTTTACATAATGCGTTTCGTAGTAAAAATCGCTCGACTGGTTTTTACTGAGGTTACCCGCATAATTGAACCGGTAACTCAATCCTTCTATCCAGGGCGCTTTCACTACGGCAAAAGCATTGATTCGAAAATTGTTACGAATATCCGCATTGTCTCGGGAACCATTTGTTACGCCCCATAAAGGATTGTCCACGGAATACCTTGACGGATATTTTTCTAACAATTTCTTTTCTTCATCACGATAAGGAACGCCATAAGGAGGTAAGTATTGTGCCAAACTAAGGCTGGCGCTTGCTCCCGAATAATCCGAACGGGTATAAGCGCCATCCAGTCCAATTTGTAACCAGTCGGTGATGTAAGTATTGATTTTACTCAATACAGAAACACGATTGTAATTGTCGCCAATGACAATACCCTGATTATCGGAATACGACGTCGACACATAGTAATTCATTTTGTCGCCTGCACCGGAAACGGCAACCTGATAATCTTGGATATAACCCGTGCGGGTAACAAAATCAAGCCAGTTGGTTTCTTTTCCGGCATTCATTCGCTCTATTTCCTGCGGTTCCATAAAGTTGATAACAGGATTATTTGTACGCGCCTCAACCGTTGCGGCCCACTGGTCGCTGGTCATCATCTCCGGCCGGTTTTGCCATTGCTGCATACTTCCCGATGCATTGAACGTGACAAGCGGTTTACCCAACTGTCCCTTTTTTGTTGTGATAATGATAACACCGTTGGCTGAACGCGAGCCGTAAGCTGCTGCAGAAGAGGCATCCTTCAAAATATCGTACGCCGCAATGTCATTGGGATTGATATCGTTAAGACTCCCCATATAGATCACACCATCTACGACAATCAGCGGGTCGTTGGAACCGGAAATGGATTTTTGCCCGCGCAGTTGCATGGAAGGTTGTCCTCCGGCAGCATTTGTCGCACCGATATCCAAGCCTGCTACATTACCCTTTATGGCTTCAAGTGCATTCAAGTTTGCTGTCAGCGCTATCGGGGAATTTTCCAATCGGAGGGATGAAACAGATCCTGTGAAGTCCTGTCGTTTGGCTACTCCATATCCAATTACTATTACTTCCTCCAGCGCCTGGGTGTCTTCCAGCAGGACGATTTGCAATTCCGTCCGGTTTCCCACGGCGATTTCCTGTGTCACGTACCCGATATAGGAAACGGACAACGTCGCCCCCGGCAATACTTCCAGGCTAAAATTCCCGTCGACATCGGTAATGGTCCCGTTGGTGGCGACGCCTTTTTCTACTACGTTTGCCCCGACAACCGGTTCGCCCGTCTGATCAACGATCGTACCCGTAATTTGGGTTTTGCTCTGCTGCAATTCGCTTGTTTCCTGCGAATCGCCGCTGCGCGCACTTGCCGTCCCGATCCCCATCAGCAGGAGAAAAGCGGACAGCGTCATGATATTTACAAGTTTTTTTAATTTGGCATTTTTCATGCCGTTCGTCAATTTGTTTGTCATAATTTATTATCGTATTAATATGTTTTTAATAAGGTATTTTTCTCGTTTTAAAGTCGACGCGACCGAAAGACGATACCCCGACATTTTCCGGTCGCTTTGCTGTTCATTCATCTTTTTCCATAGGCATTTCGTTTTTAAAGATTATTGACTCTTGCCGTCTGAACCGTTGAAATTCAAAGATTCGAACGGCCTGTTTATACTCGCTACGTTTGTTTCCATTCAAACGACGTAATCCAAAAACATGCGGACAGAATGGATTTCCCATGCCCGCGCAAGACCGAATTCTCTGTTGATTGTTTCTAAATCGAATGTTTCATCCTGCCATATTTCAACATCGTTAATAGCAGTACTCGGCACAAAATTACAGCCGACAATCCACGCCTGTTTCGCGTACCAGTCATTCGCCTTTTCGATGCTCCACTGACCGGCGAGCAATTGTGTTGCCCCGCCGGTATTCGTTTGCTGTGCATAACCGTATAACGAAATGCTTATCGTCAGCATAAGAAAAAAAATAATTCTTTTCATAGCTTTAATAATATTTCAAAAATTAAAATTAATTTATTCTGTCTTGAAAATCAGGCAGTTTTTTTCAATAAGCTGTATCAGGCTGTCAATCAGCAGGAACTGGATTGTGCGGATTATGCCGGCGTTTTCCTCCGCCGGCAGACAGGCGCAGGCGCACGCTTTCCGGCAGAGGGTTTCCGACGGCTTCACGGTGATACAAAGCGTATGCAGGCCGCAGGAATGGGCTGCCTGCTCCGCTTTGACAATCATTTCCTCATCGCTTTCCGAACTGAAAAACAAAATCACATCGCCCGGATCGCCAACCAACTCAATGTAACGTTGACATATTTCGTCGAAAGGCATGCGTTTGCCCAACGCGCCGATGACAACCGCATCGTTGAACGCTGTCGCCGCTATCGCCGGTTCGCCGTTCCGGTTGTGGTCTATCAGTCCGGCGACAAAATAATTTGCCAGACAAAGCGAACTGCCGCTCCCATAGCAATAGATTTTGTTCCTGCCACGAATGGCAAGGGCAATGGAAGAAGCGATATGATCCAGGTTCTCCGGGATCGTCCCATTACTGCTTACCTGTCCCAAATATGCCGCCGATTTTTTCAAATAATGGCGGACCATCCTCTTTACAGTTCTTGTTTCCATTTGCTTATTTATATTTTCAGCTTTTATCTTCTCTTTTACTTTTCCCATGTATAAATCATCGCGTCGCCCGGATCAACTTCCATCACCGGCATATAGTCGGAAGCCGGTACAAGGGTGGCGTCTTTCAGTGCACGCTTTACTTCGTCGGCGGTGACGACAGTCAGTGTCATCGGGTTACTTATTGTTTTCAACAACCACATCTGATTCTGTGTCGAAGACTATCCGTTGCCGCTAATGAATTATCTGATATTTTCCTGCCGTGAAAAAAAAATTCCTGCTGTGGAAAAATAAATTTCCTGCCGTGAAAAAAAAATTTTCACACGTGGAAATTAGGAAAACCACGCGTGAAATTTTTTTTTCCACGCGTGGAAATTTCCTGCATTAACTGTCCTTCTTAAATGTAGC
This sequence comes from Tannerella sp., assembly GCA_031258835.1. Classification (GTDB taxonomy): domain Bacteria; phylum Bacteroidota; class Bacteroidia; order Bacteroidales; family Tannerellaceae; genus Tannerella. The sequence goes on along the minus strand of JAIRMH010000119.1, from coordinate 65 downwards.
CGTTTCGAGCATTTTTTTGATGCGCGAACCCGGTACAAAGATGATCCGCGATTTCCTGATACAGC
>JAIRMH010000115.1 GCA_031258835.1 Tannerella sp. | reverse complement strand
ATGTAGAATTATCAAAAATCTTATCGTAATGGCCTTTTTATTATATTCAACAGACACAGACCACAAAGATAGACATACTCTTAATCCGATGCAAACCGATTTTGTTAATAATACATAATTTACCCTAATGCCAAGTCACTTGTCGAGGTTTGCAGTGTAACGCACATCTGTGATGCACAAAATATTTTATTTGACAAAGGCTTGCAAAAGTCATTAAAGCTGTCTAACTTTGTGAAATTAAATTGTAAAAATTCCGACATTATGCGAATTGATATATTAACCGTATTGCCTGAAATGATTGATGGGATGTTACATTGCTCTATTCTGCAGCGTGCGCAGGAGAAAGGGCTGACAGAAATATTCCTGCACAATCTCAGAGATTATACGACCAATAAATGGCGGCGGGTAGACGATTACCCGTTCGGTGGAGAAGCCGGCATGGTCATGCAGATAGAACCTGTCGACAAAGCTATCTCCATGCTAAAAGCGGAACGGGATTATGATGAAATAATTTACACGTCTCCCGACGGCGAACCGTTTGACCAACCTATGGCCAACCATCTGTCGATGCTCAATAATATCATTATATTATGTGGACATTATAAGGGCGTTGACTATCGCATCAGGGAACATTTCATTACTAAGGAGATTTCCATCGGCGACTATGTCCTCACCGGAGGAGAATTGGCCGCGGCGGTGATTGCCGACGCCATCATAAGGATTATTCCCGGCGTCATCGGCGACGAGCAGAGCGCCCTCTCCGACTCTTTCCAGGATGGCCTCCTTGCGCCGCCCGTATACACGCGCCCCGCAGAATATAAAGGCTGGAACGTGCCGGACATATTGCTTTCCGGTCATGAACGTAAAATTCAGGAATGGAGGTTGCAACAAGCACAGGAACGTACCGAACGGCTACGACCGGATCTCTTACAATCTAAGAAAATCCAGGCCCGATAATTAACCACTCAAACATCAATATAACATTATCAATACATTTAAATTACATGCAAAATGAAAAAAAACGTTATCCTATTTCCCATTTTATGCTGCATAATGGCAATAACGGCATGCCATAAGAAAAATGCATATGAATATCCGTTTCAAAATCCGGATTTAAGCGTTGAGGAACGAGTTGATGATTTACTCGGACGTCTAACCGTCGAAGAAAAAGTCGGGCAGATGATGAACGCTACGCCTGCCATCGAACGACTGGGCATACCTGAATACGACTGGTGGAATGAGGCTTTGCATGGTGTCGCCCGCGCCGGGCGCGCTACGGTGTTTCCGCAATCGATTGCAATGGCGGCTACGTTCGACGAGGACGCGCTACTAAAAACTTTCACAATGGTCAGCGACGAAGCGCGCGCCAAATATCATAACTATCAGAAAGAAAAAGAATACGACCGATACAAGGGTTTGACTTTCTGGACGCCAAATATCAATATATTCCGCGATCCGCGCTGGGGACGCGGAATGGAAACGTATGGCGAAGATCCATATCTGACATCACGACTGGGTCTGGCCGTCGTAAAAGGATTACAGGGCGACGATCCGAAATATCTCAAGAGTCATGCCTGCGCAAAACATTATGCCGTACACAGCGGACCGGAATGGAACCGGCACGAATTTGACGCTGTCGTCTCTCCCCGCGACCTGTACCTGACTTACCTTCCCGCATTCGAAACGCTTGTCAGGGAAGGAAACGTACAGGAGGTGATGTGTGCATATAACCGCTATGAAGGAACACCATGTTGCGGGAGTAATAAACTGTTAGTCAATATCCTGCGCGAAGATTGGGGATATGACAACATCATCGTGTCCGACTGTGGAGCTATCGACGACTTCTGGAAAAAAGACAAAAACACGCCCCGTCACGAAACGCACCCCGATCGGGAATCGGCGTCAATCGCAGCCGTGCGCACCGGTACGGATCTGGAATGCGGAGCAAGCTACAGAGCGCTTTTAGATGCTGTTAAAAACGGAACGATAAAAGAAGAAGAACTGGATATTTCCTTGCGACGCCTGTTTAAAGGACGTTTCGGACTGGGATTGCTCGACCCCGACGACCGCGTGCCGTATGCTTCCATTCCTTATGCCGTAGTGGAATCGCCCGAACATATCGCCCAATCGCTTGAAATGGCTCGCAAAAGTATGGTTTTGCTCAAAAACGGAACGTCGGCAAATGGAAACATACTGCCGTTAAGTAAAAATATTAAAAAAATAGCGGTGATAGGCCCTAATGCCGCCGATTCAACAATGTTATGGGCTAATTACAACGGTTTCCCGACGCATACGGTAACCCTTCTGGAAGGAATATGCACAAAAATGCCGGACGCAGAAATCATCTACGAACTTGGATGTAATCATACGGATAACATCATGTTTAACGACCTCGGGAATCATATCACATCCGGAGGACAGACCGGCCTGACCGCCGAATTTTTCAATAACGCCGAGTTTGACGGCGAACCCGTTTATAAAGGCATTGTTTCGAACATTCATTATACTACAGGCGGAAATACGCAATTTGCCCCGAACGTCAATCTTACGAACTTCACCGCCCGGTTTGCCGGAGATTTCGAATCGCCGATAGCAGGCGATATAACATTCAGGCTGGCGGGAAACGACGGCTTCCGTATGTTTATTGGAAACGACACGGTGATGAAGTTATGGACAAACGAATACGGCGGAGGAAAAAGCTATACGCTGAAAGCGGAAAAAGGGAAAAAATATCCGCTGACAATAGAATACATACAAAAAACGGGCAGCGCCGATCTTAATTTCGAAATAGGTTATTATAAGCCTGTCGACCCTGCAGAAACGGCAGCAAAGGTGAAAGATGCGGACGTCATCATTTTTGCCGGAGGTTTATCCCCCCGCCTCGAAGGGGAAGAAATGCCGGTTTTCATTGACGGATTCAAGAAAGGAGACCGTACGGATATAGAACTGCCAAGCATACAGCGCGAAATGTTAAAAGCGCTGAAAGCTACCGGGAAACCCGTTATCTTCGTCGTATGTACGGGTAGTGCGCTGGCGCTTACGTGGGAACACGAAAACGTAGATGCAATTCTAAACGCATGGTACGGCGGACAGACGGCAGGTACGGCAGTGGCAGACATCTTATTCGGCGATTATAACCCTTCGGGAAAACTGCCCGTGACATTTTATAAATCGACATCGCAACTCCCGGACTTCGAAAATTATGATATGAAAGGACGTACCTATCGTTATATGACCGAAAATCCGCTTTACCCGTTCGGCTACGGACTTAGCTATACGACCTTCGCATTTGACAACGCCTCTTTGTCGTCGTCCGAGATAACGAGCGCCCAAAACGTAACCCTGACAATCCCCGTTAAAAACACGGGGGACACCGACGGTGAAGAGGTCGTACAAGTCTATATAAAAAATCCGAACGACCCTGACGGCCCGGTAAAAGCGTTGAAAGGATTTTGCCGTATACCGGTAAAAGCCGGCAGTACGGCGAATGCCGTCATCACACTCGAACCGAACGCGTTCAGTTCATTCAACGACGCCAAACAGATTCCGGAAATACGTCCCGGCAGATACGATATTCTTTATGGTAACTCATCGGACGACAAGGATCTCAAACATATTGAGCTTATCCTTAAATCTACAATTTAACAGTTTTTAGCGTCTTCCGAATGTTAATTCCATATTTATGAAAAAATTCCGCCCCTTGCGGGGTACATTCCGCCAGTCGGAATAAGTCGAATAATGGGTGTCGAACAAATTTTCGACACCCATTTTCAGATTGAAAATGAGTTTATCGAGCCTGATCCCGTATCCGGCAGACAGGTTGGCAATTACATAACCGGCTGTTTCGTCTTCGCCGTATTCCGGGCTAAAATGCTTTTGGCGTGCAGCTCCCGTAATGCCGGTCTCGGCAAAAAAATGTTCCTTCCTGAATGTCAGTGAGGCATTGTAATTCAACGGTGCAATAAGTGGCAGGTTGCCGCCTTGGTCATCCTGCCCGCGAGCATATGTCGCCCTTGCGTTTAACGAGAAATAATCCCAAAACCAATATTTCAACCATAAACTTACATTCAACAACGAGGCATGAGGCAGATTTTGATATATTTTTACGCCTGATGCGCCGGGCGTCATGCGACTCAAGTCGGCGACAGGCTTACCGATAATATAATGGCTAAAATAAAAATACGACATATCGGCTTTGATGTTGAAGTATCGTTTTTTCCATTCTGCCGACAAACCCGTTTCTGTCGACGATTCGTTTTTCAAATGCGGATTCCCCAGATAATCATACATATCAAACGTATTGAACAAATAAAAACCGTAAGATTCCGATACCGACGGCGCACGATTGCCGTAGCCGGCGCCTGCACTGATGTCCCAACCGTTTTTCCGGAAATGGTAACGTGTGGACACATTACCGATAACCCGGTTTATATAGCGCTTCATATCGGGATAATAGCCTTTCAATGTGTTCCACCCGAAATCGCTTTGTAAACCGCTACGCTCCAACGACCATTTGGATGACAATCGCACGGAATGATGTTCGCTGATGCGACATTCATCAACACCGAACAACCCGCTGTTCAATGTGCGTACATCGCCCCATGTGAGCATGAACATCGGCATCTCACCCGGCACGTTGGAATACATTGTCATTTCGGCATACGAACGGTTATAATAAGCGTCCCAGTTGAACGAATAACGGTGTTTGCCTGTTTGCCCGTCCAATGTCGAATACATACCGCCCGTACGACTTTTCCCCGGCATATCCATGTGCATGACGACGTCCGGTCGCTTCGTATCGTCCATGATGTGGATAATGTTGTTATAGTAAACCTTGTTTTCCCATTTATAAAACAGGCGAAACGGATTTTCTACCGTGTAACTTAGCGAAGAAATAAGTCCTTCCGCCGTTTTCACGTCCATAGCCAGAGCCGGATAGCCAACATCGGATGCCCGGTCGTAAATCAACGTTCCTTCAATAGCTTTCCCGTTGGCGACAACATAACCGAGATTAGTAAAAAAATTGTTTTTGGTAAATTGTGAAAAAGCGATTTCTTCCTTTCCGCCGGCGCTGTAATTTCCACTATGGCGACGGAACAATCCCGAATTGACGTAAAAATGCGGATGGGCATACGACACATCAGCGCCGCCAATCCACATGTTCCCGTTGTTTTCGTATCCCATATTGGCGTTTATATTTAAACCGTCAGAACAGAACCCGGCTTTATTCAACCGCATGTCGAGGCTTCCGCCAATACTGTTCGAAGCGTTGGGATTTGCCTCAAAGCCGCTGCCGAGCGACACTTTGCTCAGATTGACGGTCTCGACGTACGACGTTACCGGGTCCATGCGGTCGGTGCATGCATGAAAAATCTTCATGCCTTCAATGGTTATGGAAATACGTTCGGTCGTCATATTATTTATACTCGGTTCCCATGCATAGTTTCCACGTTTTATCATACCGACTTTTTCGGACGTTTGCAGGTATTCCTCAACCGAAGCGCTGGGTTTCGCCTGTCGGTCACGGTTGATACCTGTTTTCGCCGAAATAACGATTTCATCCAACACAATAGCCGTATCCTGTTGGGCTATTAGAGGCAAAGTCCGGATGAACGACAGGAACAGGACAAATATCAGATATTTCATAAATTGTCAAAATTCTATTTCAAAAAACAGTGCGCTCGCCGGCGTTTCATCGGTTATTTCATTGCCATAGAGCATTTCGCCTCTGTCATCCAATAAAATCAAATTCAGTTTCCAATAGCCGGTCATACTGAAATTGACTTTCCCCCTGTAAATCTTACTCGTGGCGTCGTATATCAAATCTGCGTTATTGGGTGACGAATGATTCTCCATAGACGGCATACGCGGATCGAGTTTCAGTGTGAAATGTTCCACCGGGAGATATGTGTTCGCGTCTTTCCGTTCGTGAATATAGGCCGTAATGTCGTTGCCGCCCACTTTTGGGTTCAACGGTTCGACCAGAGTCACGACGTAGCGTTTTGCGCTTTCGTCGAGCGAGACGAGCGATTGTATGACTTTCCGTTCTGTCCGTCCGTCGGGACGGAAAACGTTCCTGACGTCTATTTCCACATCGTCGATACTGTTCGTCACATTTCCAACCGTATATTCGAGGTCATAATACCATTTGCCGTCGCCTTGCCCGCTGTACATCAAAAAAGCATAATAAGCCTCGTAAAGCACTTTGCCGGCTATTTTTGTAATTTCCGAACGGGGTGTACTGTGTTTCATTCCCATGCCCATATTCATTTCAGGGAATGCAGTCAGTTGGGCATTTTCAATGAAATTGTCGTTTTTGTCCTTTACCGTGAAATAGACTTTCGTATAGCCTAAGCGCCATTCGCCTGTCTCATTATACGCTGAAATGGTATAATCGCTGTCCGTGAAATCCTGAATCTTTTTTAGTTCTGCCGCAGGGTCGTCCGTAACTGCCGGATTATCCTCCTTTTCTCCGCAGGAAATGAAAAAACAGAACGCAATACATACTGTCAGGAAATTTATCATCGCAGTCTTTTGCCCGCCATAACGTCTCATTTTTTGAATAATTGCCATCATCTTACCACTATTTTTTTGTTTATTTATTTATAAAAAATTAATATAAACAGGCTGTTTTGTTTCAACAATCCTTTTAAATTATTTGTTCCGAAAATATTACGTAATCCATGTGAATAAATCACACTGGAAATCGCTACAAAAGTAGACGGTTAATATCACACCGACAATCCCTAATGATTGGGATTTTTGCGCAAAATTTAGCTACTATTTGCGATATACGTATAATCGTCGTTTGTTTTTATGAAACGCTTGCCTATACCCCAAAAATATCCTCCCATATCGCCATTTGTGTCGGGAAACGGCATATAACTTTCCATGACTGTCCCTTTCCTGTCCGTACGAACTACGTTGCCGAGCGTTTCCTGTTTCACCAGATTATGCAGGAGAAACCCTTTTTCAGTCACGATAAAATCCGATGCCGGGAAAGTAAGCGAAATAGTCTCCAATGGGTTAAGTTCTTTATCATAACTGATAATATGCTTTGTCGGG
>JAIRMH010000063.1 GCA_031258835.1 Tannerella sp. | reverse complement strand
TTTGCATATACAAATGACAGGTACGGCGGATTTCGTTATGGACGAAAAGCGCCGTACCGGAAGCGTTCATTGTAAAGCGGAAACACAAAATATAGACTTTGTTGCGGGAATGTTGCCGTCGTCGATGAAACAGCGTTTCCGTGCGCCGGAGAACATGAATTTTTCCGGGGATTTATCGGTTAATAAAGGGTTGTATGATGCGTATATAGTAATTCGGGAAAGCGAGGGAAGTGTGAAATTGTCGGGGAAATATGACCGGTTGAGGAATCGCTATGAGGCGCATTTAGATATCGACAGTCTTGAACCGGTACATTTTATGCCCGGAGATTCCGTAATGTTGTTGAATGCTTCCGTACATTTGAAAGGACAGGGCACGGATCTTTACCGTTCGTCGACATGGGTGGAACTGGAAGGGGAAATTAATGAAATATGCTATGGTAACACATCTATATCGGATATATTTCTGACGGGGGATCTTCGGAATAATCATTTGCAGGCTGAACTAAATAGCGCTTATCCCTTGGTTGAAGGGCGTATTTCCGTCGACGGCGATGTGAAGAAAGATCATATAAAAGGAATGTTGATTGTCGATGTGGATACGCTTGATTTTTACGGATTGGGACTGACGGAAACGCCGTTAACTACGTCGTTTCAAATATTCTCGGAGATAGAATCGGACATCAAAAAGGAACATGCGCTGGATGTCACGGTAGGAAATTGGAGCATTATAATAGACGAACAAACAATACAGCCGAAGATGTTGACGCTTGCTTTCCATTCGGACAAAGACACCGTGAGGGCATCGCTTCATGCCGGAGATCTAAGTGTTATGCTTACGGGTAATGCCGATTTGACGACTTTGGTGAATAAACTGGTTGTTATATCGGGAGAACTGGAAGAACAATTGCGGCGTGATTCGATGCTTAACTTTCAGGAGCTACGATCGCATTTCCCCGATATATTCGTAAGGATAAATGCCAAACGTGATAATCCGTTACATAATTTCATGCAGGAATATGATCTGTTTTTCGAAACATTCAATCTGAATATGTCGGTTTCGCCGGAAGAGGGTCTTCATGTAGACGGGGAGTTTCTGACGTTGATGAAAGATACGCTTAAGATCGATACGATTCGTCTTAATGTATGGCAGGACACATTAGGATTGCAATATATGGCCGGCGCATCAAAAAAACGTTTTCGCAATCAGGAGGCGTTTCATGCAAGTGCGCATGGATATATTCGCAAGGATGATGCGGATATTTTTGCATCGTATACCGACAGTAACGGTGAAAAAGGACTGCTTCTCGGAGTAAACATCAAAAAGTCGCCCGAAGGATTTGATTTTAATTTTTATCCTGAGAGGCCTGTCATTGCTTTTTTGCCTTTTACGGTGAATGAGAATAATTATTTCCGATTCAAAAACCTGAAAGAAATGGAAGCCGATTTGCGATTAGAGGGCGAATCGTATGCGTCGGTGTGGATTCATTCTGCAAAAAGCGACAATTCCGTAAATGAGATGATGGTCGAGTTGAGCCGTATCGATCTGGCATATATTTCTGCCAAATTTGCACGTATTATGCCGTCGTTAAAAGGATTGTTGAATGTAACGTTGCGGTATGAACCTATGGAATCGGCTTTTATGGTGATTGCGGATGCCGGCGTCGACAATCTCTATTATGAAAACGGACGCATGGGTGAATTGTTGCTGAATGCTACTTATATGCCGTTGGAAAAAGGCGCGCATCAGATAGATTTGCACGTATTTCATGATATGTCGGAGATTTCGTCGCTTTCCGTATTGTATAAGGAAGGGAGGCTTGAAAATCGTATTGATGGCGTGATATCAATGGATAAATTGCCGCTGAAGATGTTTAATGCGATGATTCCCGGACAGACGGCGACGCTGGATGGCGCTTTGTCGGCGGATTTTGCAATTACCGGTACGGATGAAGAGCCCTTGATAGACGGTTCGTTACAAATAGATAAAGGCTCTGTATATGTTATTCCTTCGGCGACTACGTTGCGTTTTGACGATAAACGGATAAATGTGTCGAAGAGTAAAATATATTTGGACAAATATAAAATCTATGAAATGCAGGATCATCCGCTTGTAATCGATGGCGTTATTGATGCGGCAAACATGAGCCGTCCGAAGGCGGACATTAAAATGTCGGCAACGAATCTACAGCTTATCAACTCGAAGAAAACGCCGGATAATTCGGTTTACGGGCGGTTGTCCTTAGATATGAATACGATATTGACGGGTCCTGTGCAATCGTTGCATATGCGGGGAAATATGCATATTCTCGGTAATACGAACCTGACTTACGTGGCATCGGACTCTCCTTTGGAAGTTCAAGACAGGTTCAATAACCTTATCACCTTCGTCTGTTTTGACGACACATTACTGCGCCGTACGAACAGGCCGTTTAATTTCGTAAGAGGAGCGCGCAATTTTGCGGCTATGAGCGGCACGGATATTCTTCTGAATGTACGGATAGATCCGGTAGTGAAAATGCGGGTTAATTTAGATGAAGAGCAATCGAACTTTATAGAATTAAGAGGCGGAGGCGATTTGTCCTTACAATATTCGGAACAGGGCGATATGCGATTAAATGGGAGGTATACGTTGTCGGATGGTACGATACGCTATTCTATTCCGGTTATTCCGTTAACGGATTTTTCTATCAGGAACGGGAGTTATGTGGACTGGAGCGGCGATCCGATGAATCCGTATCTCAACATTACGGCATATTCCCACGTACGGTCGGCGGTCGATGTCGACGGACAGAAAAAAATGGTGGATTTTAACGCCGGCATCCAGTTGCGTAATAATCTTGAAAATGTTTCCGTTCAATTTATACTGGAAGCTCCAACAGAGGCTATGGTACAAAATCAGTTGACGTCTATGGGAGCGGAAGAACGTAGTAAACAGGCAGTAAGTTTACTGGTTACAGGACTTTACCTCTCAAGTAGAGGCGCCGGCGATAACAATCTTAATGTCGGACAGGCGCTGAATAGCCTTTTGGAACGCGAAATAAAGAATATGCTCGGCAATTTGTTAGGCGATATGCCTTTCTCTTTTGATGTTGAGACTTATGACGGAACGCAACAGGAAATGGGACGTCGCGTCGACTATCTCGGACGATTCTATAAGAGTTTCTTTAACGAACGTTTCAATACTACATTGGGTCTTCGTTATTCGACTAAAGACCCGATATTCGGTAACAAATTTTTTCTGGATGATATTTCACTGGAATATATTTTGGATGCGGATGGAGGGCGCTCCGTTAAAGCCTTTCGGAGTAAAGAATATGAAAATCTTTTCGAAGGTGAGATCGCTAAAATAGGTATTGGCTTCTCGTTAAGCAGGAAGGTAAAATGTTTCGGGGATTTATTTTTTTTCAGGAAACAGGATGCAATTATTATAGAGGAAGGAAAAGAGGAAGAGGAATATCCGGGCGAATCCGAACTCCCGGAAAATGGCGAATCGCTTCTTCCCAACGATAATATTGTCGACCCTGAATTTCCCGATAATAATGAGAAACCGTAGAAAGCAAATGATTAAAAATAAAATATAGTCGGTATGGAAGAAAGAAGAATTATATTATCGGAAGCCGGTTTATATAAACAGGTTCGCATACGTGGACGACATGTGCCGTTTATGTTGTGCTGTGCGCTCGTATATATAACGGCTGTCACTTCCTGTTCGACGACCAAAAATCTTCCTTCGGGAGGGATTTTATATACAGGTATTGCCGCAATAGATATTACGGATAAAGATAGTATAAAGGTTGATGACGATTTGCTTGTCGTGATTGAAAACGCGTTTGCCTATCCCCCAAACAATGCGTTGCTTGGGAGTTCTTCGACAAGGATACCGATACCTGTGGGATTATGGATTTATAATGCGAATGTGAATAAGAAAGGACAGTTTCATCGCTGGATAGTGAAAAAACTTGCTGCGAAGCCGGTTTTGATATCTGTGGTGAAGCCGGAAACACGCGCCTTAATCGTCCGGAATATACTGCGTGATAACGGATATTTCAAAAGTATGGTCGATTATGAGATAATACCGAATAAAAAAGATTCGTTGAAAGCAAAAATACGTTACAGCGTGACGTTGAATGAGCCGTATATGATAGATTCGATAGAATGGAGGAGGATGCAGCATCGCGGCGATACATTGCTCCGGTTGAACGAGACGGAGCGCTTTGTCAATGCGGGAGATTTGTTCAGTACCGATAAACTGGAGGCCGAACGGCAACGTATAGCGGCAATTATGCAAAATAACGGATATTATTATTTCCGGCCAGAATATATCACTTATCAGGCTGATTCAACTTTGTCGCCGCAGAAAATCCGTTTGCTGGCCGGCCTGAAACGAGATGCTCCGCGTGCGGTATTGCGACCGTGGAAGATAGGGGATGTCTCTGTTCGTCTGAGGGGATATGATAATGAACCGCCGACAGACAGTATTTACTACAAAGATTTACTGATATATTATGAACGGAAGTTGCGTGTGCGTCCGGATATTATGTATAATCAACTAAAGTTCGGAAAGGGCGAATTGTATTCGTTGGCAAAACAGAAGGCAACTCAAACGGCTATTAATAGTCTGGATATTTTTCGTTTTACGGAATTTCGGTATACGCCAAAAAATACGTTGCCCACGTGTGACACGATGAATGTAGAGATAAACGCATTGTATGATTATCCGCTGAATGGCGCGTTCGAAATCAGGACAACCTCCAATGATAATGGTTATGTCGGCCCAGGGGCGTCGCTGAACTTGACGCGTCGTAATACATTTGGCGGCGGAGAAGTCCTTACCGCTTCCGTTTACGGGTCGTATGAGTGGAATACAGGGACGAATAATATAAAGCATACGGGAGTGATAAACAACTATGAAGCAGGGGTGAAGACGAGTATCCTGTTCCCGCGACTTCTATTGCCGCAGATAGGTAAAAGAGCATATAATTTTTCGGCGTCAACGTATCTCGATTTTGACGCTAACGTCTTAAATCGAGCCAAATATTACACGATGTTGAAATTCGGAGGAAGCCTGTCTTACGAATTTCTGCCCAGTTCTATCAGGCAGCATGTATTTACACCACTAAAATTAGTGTTTAATAAACTTCAGGCGACTACGCCGGCTTTTAACAACATTGTAACGCTTAATCCTTCGTTATCGCAGAGCTTGCAGAATCAGTTTATACCCTCTATCGGATATTCGTATACACTTGACAACTCCTCCGTGCGCGAAGAAAGAAGCAAGACCTGGTGGAGGTTTACCGTATCGGAAGCGGGAAATATCATTTCGGGAACTTCTGCATTATTCGGGAAAAATCCGAACGGCCCGGATTCAATTTTCGGCAATCCTTACGCGCAATTTCTGAAAGCGACAACAGAACTGCGTTATAACTATTATATTGATCGTAATCAGCGCCTTGTCATGCGTATTGGCGGAGGAATTATCTACAGTTACGGCAATTCCGGGATAGCACCGTATAATGAGCGATTTTATGTCGGCGGAGCAAACAGTATCCGCGCTTTTACCATACGAGGTATAGGGCCGGGACGTTTTCGATCCAACCCGGAGAATCCGTATGCTTATATCGACCAAAATGGAGACTGGAAATTAGAAGGGAATATGGAATATCGGGGACGTCTCGTCGGGAATCTGGATATTGCCGTTTTTATTGACGCCGGAAATGTATGGTTGCTTCGTAAAGACGAAACGCGTCCGGGAGGAACGTTTCAATGGAAATATTTCCTGAACGATATTGCACTCGGAACAGGCGTCGGATTCCGTTACGACATGGATCTGTTTGTTTTTCGTATGGATATCGGTTATGCATTACATATTCCGTATGATACGCGCAGGTTGGATAAGCCTGACGAGCAAGCTGCCGGCAATGATACATATTATAAAGGGAAAAAACGATATTTCAACGTTCCTTCCTTTCGGGATGGCATTGGTTTTCATATAGCTTTGGGATATCCGTTTTGAGTTTTTGAAAAAAAACAGGTTTTACATTATCGATAAAATTAGTACATTTGTCGGATTTTTTATTTTAATAAATCAATGTTTAAGTTTGGATTATGTCGGATAGTAAAGATAAGAAGTCTGAAGAAGCAGAAAATGAACCGGATATGGACGATATGTCGAAAGTAAAAAATATCGAATCGGAAAAAGAGGCGGATGCGTCGGAAAACGTTGCAGCGCCGGATAACGAGTATATATATAAGGATGAAGATCTTCCGGACGAAGAGGTTGTAGCGGACGACATTCCCGACGAGCCGGTTCACACAGGATATAAAGCGCCGGGAAAGGGGGATGGTGTGCATCATCTTTCGGGGATGTACCAAAGTTGGTTTCTGGATTATGCCTCGTATGTTATTCTCGAACGTGCAGTTCCGCATATTAATGACGGCTTCAAGCCGGTACAGCGCCGGATACTTCATTCAATGAAGATTCTTGACGATGGTAGATATAATAAAGTAGCCAATATAGTGGGACACACAATGCAATTCCATCCTCATGGCGACGCTTCCATCGGTGACGCGCTGGTTCAGTTGGGGCAAAAAGATCTGCTTATCGACTGTCAGGGGAATTGGGGTAATATCCTGACGGGCGACGGAGCTGCTGCACCCCGTTATATCGAAGCACGCCTGTCTAAATTTGCATTGGATGTGGCGTTTAACCCAAAGACAACAACATGGAAACTTTCGTATGACGGTCGAAATAAGGAACCTGTATCCTTGCCGGTGAAATTTCCATTGCTGCTTGCGCAGGGCGCCGAAGGTATCGCCGTAGGACTTTCGTCAAAAATACTGCCTCATAATTTTAACGAACTTCTGGATGCGGCGATCGCATATCTTCGCGGCGAGCCGTTTGTCTTGTATCCCGATTTTCAGACAGGAGGGTCTATTGACGTATCCAAATATAATGACGGAGAACGGGGCGGTGCTGTCCGGGTTCGCGCTAAAATCAACAAACTTGATAATAAGACCCTTGTCATAACGGAAATACCTTTCGGACGCAATACGTCGTCGCTTATTGATTCTATCCTCAAGGCGAATGATAAAGGTAAAATAAAGATTAAAAAGATAGATGATAACACGGCGCGTGAAGTTGAAATACTTGTTCATCTGGCTTCGGGCGTGTCGTCCGATAAGACGATAGATGCGCTTTATGCGTTCACGGATTGCGAGACAAGCATATCCCCGAACTGTTGTGTGATAGCGGATAATAAACCGCATTTCCTGGCGGTAAGCGATGTGTTGCGTCATTCGGTAGACCAGACATTGGGTTTGTTACGCCGGGAATTAGAGATACATAAGTTCGAACAGGAGGAACAACTGTTTTTTGCCTCATTGGAGCGGATCTTCATTGTCGAACGCATTTATAAAGACAGTGAATTTGAAAATGCAAAGTCGATAGGCATTGCGATAGAGCATATTGACCGGCGACTGGAGCCATTTAAGCCGGAATTTATACGCGAAGCGACCCGTGATGATATCTTGCGCTTGATGGAGATAAAAATGGGGCGAATCCTGAAATTCAATATTGACAGTAATGACGAACTGATTGTGAAGATAAAAGCCGAGATTGAAAGAGCGGATCTGCATCTTGCCAATATCAGCGACTATACAATAGATTGGTTTTCAATGTTGAAAGAGAAATATGGGGCGGCATATCCACGGCGTACCGAACTCCGTAATTTCGATACGATTGTTGCAACCAAAGTGATAGAGGCGAATGAAAAGTTGTATATCAATCGTGAAGAAGGCTTTATCGGAACTGCTTTGAAACATGACGAATATGTTTGTAACTGTTCCGAAATAGATGACGTAATCATCTTTTATAAAAACGGAACATATAAAATTATTAAGGTAAGCGAGAAAATATTTGTCGGCAAGAATGTCCTGTATCTTAATATTTTCAAACGAAACGATAACCGGACTATTTATAATGTGATCTACCGCGATGGCGCTACCGGTTTTAATTATATAAAACGGTTTGCCGTGACAGGTGTTACCCGCGACAAGGAATATGATGTTACGACGGGCGCTCCCGACTCAATCGTACTATATTTCAGCGCAAACCCGAATGGCGAAGCCGAAACCGTAAAGGTCGTACTTAGACCTAAACTCCGGCAGAAGATAACGACTTTCGAGAAAGATTTCAGCGAAATAATGATAAAAGGTCGTAATACGTTGGGTAACATCCTCACAAAAGCGGATATATTTAAGATAAGTCTTAAGCAAAAAGGGTCATCTACACTGGGAGGACGTCAGGTGTGGTTTGACCGTGATGTGCTACGCCTGAATTATGACGGCAGGGGCGATTTGCTTGGGGAGTTTCATAGTGATGATCAAATACTGGTTGTCCTGCGAAATGGCGAATTTTACACTACAAACTATGATTTGAGCAATCATTATGAAGATAATATCATAGTAATAGAACGTTTTGACAGTAATAAAATCTGGACAGCCGCGCTTTATGATGCGGATCAGAAACTCCCGTATGTTAAGAGATTCCAGTTCGAGGCGGCAGGCGGTAAGCATCAGAATTTTCTGGGCGAAAATGAGCGGAGTTCACTCTATTTTCTGTCCGAACAGGCTTATCCGCGCATGGAAGTAGTGTTTGGAGGGAATGATGCCTATCGTAGCCCGTTAGTTATCGATGCAGAGCAATTTATAGGCGTAAAAAGTTTTAAGGCGAAGGGCAAACGTATTACAAATTTTGCCGTCAGCAGCATAAATGAACTTGAACCGGTACGTTTCCCCGAAGAAAAACCGGAAGAACAGGAGAGTGATAATATGAGAAAAGATGAGCCTGACGATGCTCAATTGGATCTCTTTAAATAGAAATATGATGAGAAATTTGAATGTAACAGCTTTGATGTCGTGCATATATATGCTTTTCTTTTTTTCGCTTAATGCACAAACTTTGTCGGAAGATTCGATTATTTCGCACCGGATGAGTTTTGAAAAAGCAGATTCTCTGTTGACGGCTTTGTCAAAAGAAAAATCAAAAAAGAATGGCGATCCGCAGAATGATACCATTGCAATAAATCCTCTGCCGGAAGATACGTTGACACGAGCCGATTCTTCGGCAGATATATTGACACAAGCCGTTTTCTCGGCAGATACGTCGACACGAGCCGCTTTCTCGGCAGATACATCGGTTAAAATCGGACCGGGAGCGGAGGATTCTGCAGCGAGTATTTTGAATGTTGCAAAGTTGGCGGCGGATAGTGCGGCGACATGGCCATCCATAAAAAATAGAAAGAAGGCAAACGTTGCGAGAAGCGGGTTTTTGGTCGAACAGGAAGGCGAAAAAATAAAACTTAAAAACGACGACGATGTCGATTATACGGACCTCCGTTCCATAAATGAAGGAACATTATTGGGCGTTGGAGGATATCGGATGAGCGATACTTATCTTTCTCCCGAAAAATACGGAGGCGTCGGCTTTCGTTTTATGAATGAACGTATGCGCCTGACGAAATTATTGGAGTATAAAATTTCGCGTCAGAATGTTGTAAATGTGGACATATCCTCAACAATGAACGGTGCGGAAAACGCGAACTTCCTGTCGGGTTTTGTCGATTATTCCGTGGGCTATCATTATCTCTTTTTGCCTGACCCGTATTTTAAAATAAAAGTCGGCGGCAGCATCCGCAGTATGTTCGGTATGGCGTATAATACGCGCAACGGAAATAACCCTTTGACCGTACATGCAGATATAGATTTGAACTTTTCCCTTATTGCGATATATGAGTTTCATATTAAAAAATATCCGTTAACTATCCGGTATCAATTTGAAACGCCTTTTGCAGGGGTACTTTTTTCTCCGGTATACAATCAGTCATATTATGAGATATTCAGTTTAGGAAACACGGCAGAGGTATTCAATTTCAATTCTTTTGATAATAAATTTGCAATGCGCAATTATTGTACGCTTGATTTCCCGGTTGGCGGCATGACTTTACGCGCCGGTTATTTCGGGACGTATTATTCGACGCATATACATCGTATTGACAGATATATAATTTCACATAATTTGATGTTAGGTTTTGTGAAAGAATTTGTTGCATTCGGAGGTCGTGAGATGAGGAAACGTAATTTATTTCATAGTGCTTATTACTAATTATATGGAGGAGAAAATGATGAGAAGGACGGTTTTTACATCCATGCTTTTAAGCATATTTTTCTTTTTTCTATCGTGTTATGAAAAAGATGAATATACGTCAGATCCGCGTTCAAATTTTCAGGCGCTATGGAAATTGATAGATGAAAATTATTGTTTTTTTGAATATAAAAAAATCGACTGGGATGCGGTACATGCCAAATACAGTCCGATGATAGCGGATACGATGAGCCGGTATGAATTTTTTAATGTGTTGGGACAGATGCTCAGCGAACTTAAAGACGGACATACTAATCTTATAACTACCTTTAATACGTCGCGTTTTTGGAATTGGCATGAAAATTACCCGGATAATTTCAATGAAGTTGTTCATCGGAAATATCTGGGCACGAAATACAATCTTGCCGGAGGAATGGAATATCTTGTCATGAGAGATCATATCGGGTATGTATATTATGGGAGTTTTTCCACGCCTATAGGAGAGGCTCATTTGGACGAAATGTTTTTATATTTCAAAGATTGTAAGGCGCTTATTTTTGACGTCCGCAATAATGGTGGCGGTTCGCTGGCCTATTCCGAGCGTATTGCTTCGCGGTTTGCCGAAAAAAAATTGTTAGTCGGATATATTATACACAAGACCGGACCAGGTCGTAATGACTTTTCAGAACCGTATCCGATAGAACTTGAGCCGACGAAACGGATAAAATGGCTTCGTCCGGTAGTAGTCCTTACAAATCGTAGCTGTTATAGCGCTACGAATGACTTTGTAAATAAGATGAAATTGTTCCCTCAAGTTACGATTATTGGCGATAAGACCGGTGGAGGTTGCGGACTGCCGTTTCATTCGGAGCTGCCGAATGGGTGGGGCGTAAGATTTTCATCATCGCCGATACTTGATGCAAATGGAGAATATACAGAATACGGCGTAGACCCGGATATAAAAGTAGACATCAAAGAAAGCGACCAATTAAATAATATAGATACGATCATAGAAGAGGCGTTGGACTATCTCGAAAAAGCGACTTCCAATTCGACGCCAACCGTAAAAAACACCGAATATAAAAATGAATAAGTGGCGATTAGAACCGCTGTTGCATTTGATGGTTGAATATGCGAGCCGCGTGTGGCACGATACGGATACATTGAAGAAAGAGATACGGAAGTTACTAAAAGAAAGGGATGATTATGAAGAACATAAGTTTTAATCAAATAACCAATTCATAACTAATTAAAAATATAAAAAACATGAGATTAACAAACGATTTTAAATTGACAATTTTAGGAGTAGGGGCGTTAGCGCTTATGCTGGGATTAAATATTCGGCACGCCCTCAATAATTATGGTATTACGGACGGCAACTTGCACATGGAAATATTGGCTCAATCCAATTCTTCCGGTGGAGGTAGCGGAAGTGGAGGTCTTGGCACTGATTACGTCAAACATGATAGAGAGTGCGGTATTACGGTAACGGGTCAAGCGGGGATTCCTCTTATTATTCGTGGAGTATCTTTCGTAATACCTGTCGGAGGCACCCTGACAGTGTCATTTAGTAATGCAGCTGTGGATTGTGAGGGAGGAGGGAATTTTATGTGTCAATATATGAGTTGTTCCGATTTTTGGCAAAGCGTTTCCTGTGGTGGTTCCAGTAGTAATTAGGAACTTTTACTGAATAATAGAAGGTTAATATGGAGGTATGTTGATATTTTATGCAACAAATGAGTTCAAGATTAATATTAGAATTTATTCACGATAAAATCTCTAATATATCTTCATCTTTCTATTTCAAAAAGCGATTAAATATGAGAAGAAGAAATTTATGGTTAGGCGTTGTTACGCTTGTATTTTTGACTGCATGCAGTCATCGGGAAAAACAGGCGGGAAGAGTGAATGAAGATTGTGTTATTATACCGGTATCGGAACAGGATATTAATCATGATACGAACAGTACAGTTCCCTTGTCGACATTTGTTGATAAAATTGATATAATCCCGTTAGAATTTGATGATCCCTGTATATTAGGAGAAATACGCAAAGTAGCGATTTGCGGCGATAATATTTTTGTGATAGAATCAAGCAGACCCAGTACGGTGTATCGTTTCGATATGCAGGGTAATTTTTTGAACAGAATAGGAACCAGAGGGCAAGGGCCGGAAGAAGTTGTTGAACTAACCGATTTTGCCGTGAATGAAGAAGAACAGCTTATCTACCTGATGGATAATATGCGACAGACGGTTTTATCATGTACGTTTGACGGAGCGGTGAAGGGATCTGTCAATGTCCGATATTATGCCCACCGGCTGCATTACAAAAACGGCTTATTTTATCTGTATCGTGATCATCCGTCAAAAGGCGAGTTGTTCTGCCTTGTAATCAAGGATGTCCATGGGGAAACAAAAGAAAGTTTTTTTCCTTCCATGCAATATCCTGTCGGCATGAGCAGACAGATGTTTTCCCCTCAGGAAGATGGTGTGTTATTTACCAAACCCATGAACGACACCATTTATCTTCTCCGCGACACTGAGATGAGTTGCCTCTATTGGGTCGATTTCGGTTCGCTAAGATTTTCTCCGCAAGAAGTCGAAGATATTTATATGGAGAGGAAAAAGTTAATTGATTTATTGCATCAAAGGAAAAGTATTACATCCATTGATCATGTATTCATGGTTGGAGACTGGCTTTATTTTAACGCAATACATACGGTTTTGAACATTGCTTTTATATATAATACCCGTACGCACGAATTGAAGATATCTACCGGCAGTCTGTATGACGATTTGGATTATATGTTTTATGGAAACATCTTTTACGGCCAGACGAAGGAAGCGCTGATAGGCGTTTATAATGCAGGTAATAATATTCTGCATGGTATTAATCGGTATGATCGGTATGAAAAAGAAGGACGGATCACAAAAGAACAAAAAGAAAGGCTTCAATCCAAAATGAAGGCGCTCAAGCGCGGTGATAATACGGAAGAAATGAATCCATGGATATTACTTTATCACCTGAAAAAAGATTAATATGAAAATATCCGTATTCTCCTTTTTGACGGTTTTAATACTGTTGTTTTCGGTATTCGTTTTTATAGTCTTATTCAATAAAAACAGAAATTACGTTACATCCGATAACAAAACAGAACCGGCAAATAGCGACAAAAATCAATACATCATTGAACGGATATTACAACATATGCAATACGAAGGCAACAAATTTCATGACATTAATGTCAAAGAAATCAACTGCGATTGGTTTTTAAATTCAAATGAGGATATGCGGGAAGAAAGAACAGTGAGTTTGTCGGAAATTCTGCAAGGCGAAAAGGTTGTATTGTATTATACCCGTTCAGCGTGTAATTCATGTATTTCCGAACAATTCGCATTACTCAACAAACTAAAAAAGAAAATAAGGCAAGATCACATTATAATATTGGCTGATTATGTAGAGGACAATGTCCGGTTGTATTTGAAATCAAATAATATAGATATTCGTATTTACGAATTTGGTGATAAAAAGACCGGATTAGTTCAGGTAAGCGACGTTCCGGCTTTGTTGTTTTTAACCTCCGGCGATAGCGTTGTTACTTCTTTTGTGTTGGATATGGATACGAAGTATTATGCGGATTATTTTTATCAATTTGTAGAGAAGAAATTTATAAAAGAAAAAGAATAATCAAAAGGAATTTATGGCTCTGTGTTATTATAGAGGCGTTTTTTCTTTTTGTATCTCTGTCACGATTTCGCATAAATTTATTCTATAAATTTTGCCGGACATTTTTACCGGTCTGTGTGGAATGTCGAAAATCTCATGTATATTTGACACGCATAGAAAGCAGTTCTTTGAACGTATTACTAATTTTGTTGCATTTGATGGTTGAATATGCGAATAACCAATTCATAACTAATTAAAAATATAAAAAACATGAAATTAACAAACGATTTTAGATTGACAATTTTAGGAGTAGGGGCGTTAGCGCTTATGCTGGGATTAAATATTCGGCACGCCCTCAATAATTATGGTATTACGGACGGCAACTTGCACATGGAAATATTGGCGCAATCCAATTCTTCCGGTGGAGGTAGCGGTTCGGGTTCTAGTTCAGGTAGCGGTGGTGGAAGCGACAATTATGGCGGCAGCAGTTCGGGAAATCATTGTCCTGACTATAGTTATGTTCCAAACCGTTATATTGTACATAGTGTTCAAACTATTACAGTTACATCAAACATTAAAGGTGAAATTAATGTAGCTGGTACGGTACAAAGCGGCTTTGAAAAAAACAAACAAATTGTGATAGCTATTCAAATTTCTAATTGTGATGGAATACAAGAAAATAGTTGTTGCAATCAATCCAATACTGGTGTAAGAATTTTATGAGTACTACAAAATTATGCAGATATCACGAAACTGTTCGGATGTCTGCATAATTTAAACAAATAACAGACATGAAAAAGATTGTTTTATTTTGTGTTGTTTTGTTTATTTCCTGTCAAAATGAAAAGTCTACATTTTCTGGGCTTATTGTCAACAAACATGATGTTGAAAAAATAGAAATAATGCCTTTGGAAAATGAAAATGCACTGTTAGACTATAAGATCGTCAAATTAGAGACCAATTCCAATAGCTTATTGGCAGAAATAAATCAAATGGAAATTGTTGATAATTATATTTACGTCTTCGACAAAAAAGGTAAATCCGTAAAGAAATTTACTGTTGACGGAAAATACGTGACAGACATAGGCAAAAGAGGCGACGGACCTAAAGAATATCTCGAAATCAATGCATTTTATGTCAACAAAGAAAGAAGGAATGTGAACATGTTTGACCCCATGAGAAAGGCTATCCTGCGTTACGATTTGGAAGGTAACTTTATGAACATCATAAAAACGAATAATGATAATTTGAATTTTATTATAAAAGCCGCAGCCATTGGCAACAATGAAGTTTTTTGCCATTCTGCCAGCAATTGGTGCGAAAACTACGCATTTTTCATCCTTAATGAAAATGATTACTCTATAAAAAAAATCATACGTTATCATCCGGGTAAATCTGGAAAATGGACGTCTTTTTCCTTAGCGACAAACACTTTCTCCATTTGTGGGGATAAAGTTGATTTTGTATCGTTGTTTTCGGACTTTATTTACGTGTATAAAAAAGAAAGTGTTTCCGAATTTATGCTAATCACTGATCATAAATCATCATTAAGTAATGAGATGATTGACAAAAAAATGAAAGAATATAATAATGACATGTTAAAGTTGATGATAGATGTGTGCAAATCAGATAATTATACGATAGGATTAAGTGAAATTTATGAAACAAATAAATACATTTTATGCAATTATTTCGCTTATGATCTTACTTTGACAACTCGTTCCGTATTGTGGGATAAAGAACGAAAACTCTGTTATAGATTAAGTAACGATTTCTCTGCTCCCAACTTTTGCAATCCTTTACATAGTTTTGATGATACGTTTGTGCGAGTTTGGAACGGAAATGAAATTGATAATTTCAAAGATGCTGTTAAGAACGGAATTTATCAAGCATCGCAAATTCCTCAAAACATCATGAATTCTATTAAAGATTATAATGAAGAAAACGATAATCCGATTCTGATATTTTATACTGCAAAAAAGCCATAATCCAAGCAAATGAACATCCGGCACAAAAGATTGTCGGATGCGCTCTTCCCGTTTCATTTCCATGTCATGGCGTCGTTGGAGAAATGAAACTTTCTGTATACTTTTGCCGAGATTTGGATACGAAGTATTATGCGGATTATTTTTATCAATTTGTAGAGAAGAAATTTATAAAAGAAAAAGAATAATCAAAAGGAATTTATGGCTCTGTGTTATTATAGAGGCGTTTTTT
>JAIRMH010000354.1 GCA_031258835.1 Tannerella sp. | reverse complement strand
AAAACATAACAGATGAAACAGCAGGGCCTCGGCGCGGCGGCGTCCCGTTGTATTGATATTCATCCTCTACGGGACGTATTTTTTTTAACCACAAAGGGCACAAAGTTTCACGAAGTTTTTTCTTTTTTAAACGCTTTATTTTGACGTATTTATGAAAATTCGACCAGCCATTTAATATTTTTTTTAAAAAAAAATGAAAAAAAATTTGGATTTTGAAAAATCATGTTTTATATTTGCCCCGTTTTAAAATGAAAAACCAATTAAAAAAATGTCGATTTTTCTTACATATAATTCTCTTGAAAGCCCAATAACGGCGGGCTTTGGCACGATATTTGCAGAGAGAGAGAGAGAGAGAGAGAGACTTACCTAAGCTATACCTATATAATATACGCGCGTGCGCGAAAGGTAACAAAAATAATTTATTTAAACCCTGCTTCCCGGTGGTCGTTTTTATGGAAAAAAGCGACGACGCGGGATTTTTTTATTCCCCCCAACGGAGGCCGCCCCATGTCGCCGGCAGGGATTTCCATGCCCGGTCGAACTGCCTTGCGTCGTTACGGGGGGAGCACGCCCTGTGTCCTCTCCCGTCTTACGAAGGCAGGAACAGACGCAATGGGGAACGCTTTCTTTTTAACCGAAACAGGTTGAACCGGAAGATACGGTTCACCCGCCCAAATGAAAAAAACCAGCCTCATGACAGGAAAAACAAATACAGCGAGTATCAACAGGCCGTCCGGATCTTTGAATCTCTACGGTTCGGACAGCCACAGTCCATCACCTTTAAAAACGAAATGCCTATGGAAGCCGGAATGAACAAATGACGAAAAAACGGCCGGAAAACGCCGGTAACGTCTTCCGGTCGCGTCGACCTTAAAACGAAAAAAACCATAAATTAAAATTAAATAAGTTAATCATGTAATATTAAATTAAATAAAATGATAAACAAATTGAAAAACAGCATGAAAAATGACAGACTAAAAAAAATTGTAACGATTATGACGCTGTCCTCTTTTCTCCTGATGACGGGGACAGAGGGAGCAAGAGCACGTAGCGGCAATTCTTCCGAAACGCCCGAAACGCAGCAAAGCGAGAGGCGAATCATGGAGATGGTCGGCGACCGGAACAGCGAAACGAGCATCGGCGCAAATATCGCAGAGAATGGCGGTGTCGGCGTCAATATCCGGTCAACAGAAAATGACAACGTAACGGCGACTGACATTTCGGGCGTAACCCAGCCAAGGAAAACGGTCAAAGGCGTTGTCAGGGACGAGTTCGGGGAAGTTATCGCCGGTGCTGCCATAACCGTTCAAGGCAGTACCAGGGGAGTAACAACGGATATTGACGGCAGTTTCTCCATAGAGGTCGAAAGCAACGAAAAACTGGAAATTTCCTACATCGGAATGGAACGCCAGACAATTCTTGTAGGAAATCAGACGGTTATCAATGTCATTCTCAACGAAAAGGCCAGTGAACTGGACGAGGTGACCATCGTAGCTTTCGCCAAACAGAAGAAAGAAAGCGTGATTTCTTCCATTCAGACCGTCAATACCAAGGACTTGGTTATACCGAGCAGTAATCTCACCACTGCTTTTGCAGGACGTATTGCGGGAATGATTTCCTATCAGACCAGCGGCGAACCCGGGTACGACAACGCAAATTTCTTTATCCGGGGCATCACTACTTTCGGGGCAGGCAAAGTCGATCCGTTGATTCTGATTGACAACGTGGAAGTCACAACGTCCGACCTGGCAAAATTTCACCCCGATGATATCGCCAGCTTTTCCATCCTGAAAGACGCCACGGCTACCGCATTATACGGAGCGCGAGGCGCTAACGGCGTTATTCTGGTAACAACCAAGGAGGGAAAAGAAGGAAAGGTAAAAGTGTCGTTCCGATTCGAAAATTCTTTTTCGCAACCCACTTCGACGATCAAAATGGCCGATCCCATTACTTACATGGAGCTTGCCAACGAAGCCTATGCCACGCGAAGTCTCCTGACGCCCGTTCCTTATTCCCGACGTCAGATTGAAACGACAAGCGATCCCGACAGGAATCAGTACGTGTATCCGGCGGTGGACTGGATGGACATGCTGACCCGGAAAACCGCAATCAATCAGCGAGCCAACCTGAGTATTTCGGGCGGAGGAGAGATAGCCAGGTACTACATCGCCGGTTCGATTACGCAGGACAATGGGATACTGAATGTGGACAAACGCAACAATTTCAATACGAATGTCAATTACAAAAAGTATCTGATTCGTTCTAATATCAACATCAACCTGACCAAAACGACTGAAGCCGTGGTTCGCGTTCACGGCAGTTTTGACGATTACGCCGGCCCGATGACCGGTGGAAGCGCTATGTATCAAAAGATGTTGCAGGTTAGTCCGGTACGTTTCCCCGCCTATTTCGAACCGGACGAAACATATCGTGGTGCGGATCATATTCTGTTCGGCGGTTACGGAACGGGAAATTATCTGAATCCTTACGCCGAGTTGGTAAAAGGTTATAAACAGGAAAGCAACAGCACCATGATGGCTCAAATGGAAGTGAATCAGAATCTGGACATGTTGCTGGAAGGATTGCAGGCGCGAGTATTGGGCAATACTACGCGAAAGGCGGCTTTTGATCTCAATCGTGCATACGTTCCGTTTTATTATGCAGTGATGTCATACGACAGGATGGAAGACATCTACAGGTTGCAAGAACTGAATTCGGCTTCGGGAACGGAGGACATCCGTTACGGCGGCGGAGGCCGGACCATCAACAGTTCATTCTACGGCGAAGCTTCGCTTAGCTACAATCGCACATTCGCTGAAAAACATATCGTCAGCGGCATGTTGGTCGGGATTATACGCAATTATCTCTCGGCTAATGTCAATACCGACAATGCGAATCTTGTTATGGCTTCGCTGCCGGCTCGAAATCTGGGTTTGTCGGGACGATTCACCTACGGCTACGACAATCGTTATTTCTCCGAATTTAATTTCGGATACAACGGCTCCGAAAAATTTGACAAAGGACATCGCTGGGGATTCTTTCCTTCGTTCGGCCTGGCCTGGAACGTGTCGAACGAAGCCTTCTGGAGCGGGACGCTTAACGATTTGATTTCCAAATTAAAGTTGCGGGGGACGTATGGGTTAGTTGGTAACGACGAAATAAGCAGCACCCGTTTCTTCTATATTTCGGAGGTAGCGCTCGGAGGAGGAGATGCTTTTACGACCGGTTACAATTTCAACGGTATTAGTGGAAGCGGCGTAAGAATAACCAATTATGCCAATCCGAATATAGGATGGGAAACGGCATATAAAACGAATTTAGGTATAGAACTCGCTTTATTAAAGGACAAAATAGAAATCCAGGCAGACCTGTTTCAGGAATATCGGAAAAACATTCTTCAAAGTCGTGCCGACATTCCCAATGAAATCGGCTTGTGGGCGACGCCGCAGGCAAACGTAGGCGAAGCCAAAGGCAAAGGTATCGACATATCCTTCGATTACAACCACAACCTGAGCAACGACGCCTGGTTAGTCGGGAGAGCCAACTTCACCTACGCACGTTCTACGTACGAATATTACGAAGAACCCGATTACGAACTGCTGGGAATGCCCTGGCGCTCAAGAAACGGACATGCCGTGTCGCAACAGTGGGGATACGTAGCCGAACACCTCTTCATCGACGAAGCGGAAATCCTCAATGCGCCGCGCCAGGATTTCAGCGAATACATGGCAGGCGATATCAAATACAAAGATATTGGCGGAGACGGAGACGGAGATGGCGTCATTAACGAGCGGGATCTGGTGCCGATAGGCTATCCCACTACGCCCGAACTCAATTACGGTTTCGGACTGTCGGGAGGTTACAAAAATATCGACCTCTCAATATTCTTTCAAGGCTTGGGACGTTCGTCTTTCTGGATCGACTATGCCGCCATGTCGCCCTTTTACAGCAGAGTTCCTCAAAACGAATCACAAGTCCATGAGACCGGACTGGCCAAGTTCATTGCCGACGACTACTGGTCCGAACTGTCACCGAATCCCCATGCCGGCTGGCCTCGCCTGTCGAGCTATCCCATAGGCAATAACAACCAGCGGAACACCTGGTTCATGTACGACAAGTCTTTTCTGCGTTTAAAAAGCGCCGAAATAGGATATTCGTTACCGGCAACGCTACTTAAGCGGCTGAATTTGTCGTCGTTCCGCATCTATCTGAGCGGAACAAATCTGCTGTTGTTCAGCAAATTCAAACTCTGGGACGTAGAAATGGGCGGCAGCGGACTTGGATATCCGCTGCAAAGAGTGTTTAACATAGGTATAAATCTTGACTTTTAAATCATCAATCATTATGAAAAATATTATTTATATATTCGTAACATTTTCAATACTGACGGTTTCCTGCGCCGATTATCTGGACGTAGTGCCCGACAATATAACAACCGTCGATCATGCCTTCAAGTCGCGTTATCAGACGGAAAGGTTCCTGTACGGGCTTTTCGGTTCTCTTCCCGAATTTGCAAATCCCGGATCAAATCCCGCCATGATGGGTGGAGACGAAATATGGTACAGCGTCGATGGCGACGGACTAAGCCGCACGCTCTGGTATATTCCGCAAGGCGGTCAGGGCACCAACGCTCCTTTGGCGAATTATTGGGCGTCGCGCCAAACTTCCTACAGCCTGAATGGAGGTAAGCCCTTGTTCACGGTACTGAGAGATTGCAATATCTTTCTTGAAAACGTTCACCTCCCTTTTGACCTTATGGAAGACGAACGTATTCGCTGGACAGGCGAAGCCCTGTTTTTGAAAGCTTTCTATCATTTCTGGCTGTTTCGCATGTATGGGCCGATACCGCTGATAAAAGAAAATGTCGAGATTAGCGCTGTACAGAACGAAGTGCGTCCATACAGAGAGCCGGTGGACGAAGTAGTCGATTACATCGTTGCGCTGCTTGATTCGGCGACGGCAAAGTTACCTTTGAGCATCGAAGATATCGTCAACGATATGGGACGACCAACCAAAGCAACCGCTCTTGCCGTAAAAGCGCAGGTTTTGACCCTGGCGGCAAGCCCCCTGTTCAATGGCACGGAAGAAGGCGGCGCTAATCCCGACTATCTGAACGTAGTTGACAGACGCGGGGTACATCTTTTTCCGCAAACCTACAGCGCTGAAAAATGGCAAAAGGCCGCACAAGCATTAAAAGAAGCGATAGATATGGCCGGTGCGGCAAAACATCGGCTGTATGACTTTCGAATAACCAATGCCAACCTGGTAGCAGGTCTGAATGAAAAAACCATTCTGGCAATGCAGGTAAGAGGCGCCGCCACCGAAAAATGGAATGATGAAATCATCTGGGGCGATTCACGCTCAAACACCAACGCTTTACAGAGTGCATGTCAGCCTCAACTCAATACAATACATGATGGCGGCGGAATAAGCGCCAACTATGCCCCCCCGCAGCGAATGGCAGAACAGTTCTACACAAAAAACGGCATACCCATAGAAGAAGACAAAGACTGGGTAAACATCGACCCCATGGAGACAACAACAGCCACAGGAGATGACAAATTCTACATCAAGGAAGGCTACAGTACCTTCAAACTCTATTTCAACCGCGAAGCCCGCTTTTACGGCGCCCTCATATTCGCCGGAGGAACCCTGTACGGCAACGGCAGAACGATGGATAACGATCTTTGGATAACAGACTACTTCCGGATGCCAAGTATTACGGATGGAAATTTTCAAAGAAAAAGCATCACGGGATATTTATGCAAAAAGTTACTCAATTTCAAATCAGCCATACCGCTCACCAACACATCTTTTACGCAGGAACGATACGCCTTCCCCATCATCCGTCTGGCAGATCTGTACCTGATGTATGCCGAGGCCTTGAACGAAATCAACGGCCCAAATGCCGAAGTATATGAGTATATTGATGCTATCAGACAGCGCACCGGATTAGACGGCGTGGTAGAAAGCTGGCGCGACCATGCACTCGACCCCTCCAAACCTTCGACAAAAGCAGGAATGAGAGCTATCATACGCCACGAACGCCTCAACGAACTGGCTTTTGAAGGCAGCCGCTTCTGGGATTTAAAACGATGGAAACTCGCCGAAACAGTTTTCAACAGTAAACCCATACGCGGCCTCGTACGTGATGAAAATGAAAATGTCACCCTCCGCGAACTGTACCCGCTGGAATATACCTCAAAAGATTATTTGTGGCCCATTAAGGAAAGCAATTTGGCAAACAACCCGAATCTGGTACAAAATCCCGGCTGGTAGTTAAAACTAAGAATTAATGATTTATAAAAAATAGTATTATGAAACGTAAAAATATATTCGAGAAAATGAAAACCATTATATGTTTTCTGATCATTTTGCCGGCGATGTTTCTATTGTCGTGCGAACAGGTAAAGGACTGGAGCGATCCGACCGATAGCGATGCACCGGGGCCTGTGACAAACCCGAAAGTCGAAAATCTGAACGGTGGCGCTCAAATCACTTATGTATCACCCGCAGACGACGACCTGCTGGGAGTAAAAGCCGTATATTCGCTTGACGACGGCAAAGTAAGAGAATCCTTCGCTTCGGCCTCCAGGGATACCATTACACTTGAAGGATATGGAACTACCGGACAATATACGGTAACGCTCTATGCCCTGGATAAAAGCGGAAACGAATCGGAACCCGTATCCGTAACCATCGAACCCATGAAGCCACCGGTCGATTTACTCCGGCAATCCTTGAACGTGCAACAAGCCTTCAGCGGCGTTTTCCTCAGCTGGGAAAATATCTTTGGAAAAGAAATGGCTATCACGCTGTATGCCGCCGATTCAACCGGATTTCTGGAATATTTCGACACCTATTACACGAATGCCATAAGCGGCAGCACATCATTCCGGGGGTTCGACAATACGGAACGGGAGTTCAGAATCGAAATCCGCGACCGGTGGAACAACTACGCTATTCCTTTCGACACGGTAATTACGCCACTCAAGGAAGTAAATATTTTCGGACGCGAAAACGGCATGGTTATCTGGGAAATGTATGGAATGAGCAATGAAATGTATAAATACATGGGGAATATCCCATGCCCGAGCAGTAATTGGGAAAGATTCACGGACGGCGTAGGTTATGGAGCTTATTATCAGTTGGTAAACTGGAGTACTCATTATTTTACAGGCGTCGATCAAGTATTATTTATGCCATATTACATCACTATCGACATGAAGAAACCAGCGTCCTACAGCCGGTTTAAATGGTGGCAGGGCAGCAGAAGCCCGATAGGTTCGGCCACGATTCCTATTGTATTCTCCTTATGGGGTACCAATGATCCGAAACCGGTCGATTTGGCAGCAGGTCAAATAGCCAACCTCCAATACTGGACCGAATGGGGAACCGTAGCAGGAACCGTAGTAGTAAACGGAACGGGTGAATGGATGAACGACTGGGAAAAATTAGGCGAATACAGACTGGCATATCCTTCGGGCATGACCAAGTACGTCGCAGGCCAGGTGACAGCAGAAGACCAGATTTTCATTCAGGAAGGCTTCGAATTTGACATCGACCCGGCCATGACAAGCAAGCCGTTCCGGTATCTGCGATTTCGAGTTGAAGAAACCAACAGCAACGAACAGTGGATGCTCTCCGAGCTCCAGTTTTTCGGCAATTTCATAGAAGAATAAACTAGCCCGCCGCCGTCACCGGCGAGGAGCGCAGAGACGAAGCAATCCGGTACCCTGCATGTATCCGGATTGCTTCGCCTGACGGCTCGTAAAGTACAGGGGAGCAATAGTTGCCCACCCGGTTCGTTACAGAGCCGTTTTTATATTGTACTCGGCATAACTTGGTGAAGTCAGTTCGGATTGCTTCAGGCTACGCCTTCGCTGGTGACGGAGGTGTGCACCGCGTCATTGCGTACATGAAGGGATGAATTACTTCTTGCTTCGTTCCTTGCAGTTA
>JAIRMH010000037.1 GCA_031258835.1 Tannerella sp. | reverse complement strand
TTTCCGTCGGTGTTGGAAGAGTGCGACAGCAGTACGGAGGGATATAGTCCGTTCAGGTAGGCGACAAGCTGCGCTTCATCGTTCAGGTACTGTTCCGGCGCGATACTCGACAAGGGCTCACGGTCGAGAAAATCGTCGCAAGCGCCTGTCAACAGGGATACCAGCGCTATTTGGATATAAATAATGATTTTTTTCATAATTTTTTCATTTACAATGGTGAATTAAAAACTAATGCTCAAGCCCAATGAAAGCGTTTTGGATAAAGGATAGGAGTTACCGTTCCAGCCGCCGTCAATGGTTTCGGGATCGAACATTTTAAACAGGCGGGTAGCCGTCCAGAGATTTTCGCCGGATACGAACACACGCAAGCGTTGTATGCCGAATTTCCGTGTGAGCGAGAGCGGTGGTAACGTATATCCTACTTGCAGGTTTTTCAGCCGGATATAAGAGGCGTCCTGCACATAACGCGATTGCGTGAGGTGATTTTTATCCGTTCCGAACATGGGTCGGGGAAAATAGGCATCCAAGTTCAAGCCTAAAGGGTGATTCGGGTCATCGCGGAAATAATCTATGTGCTCTACCAGCATGGTGCTTGACCAAAAACTGCTGGTGATCCCCCAGAAATAATAGCTATAGGGATTGTAATCGCGTTTCATCACGCCCTGGAAAAAGATTCTGAAATCAAACCCTTTCCAGTCGGCACTGATATCCAGCCCGAAGGGGAAGCGCGCTTGGGTGTTTCCGATGAGCGTGAGGTCGCCATGGTCGTCTATTGTACTGGCGCCACCGTCTATTTTGCCGTCTCCGTTCAAATCGGCATACATAATGTCACCTGCACTCCAGTTGCCGGCGATTGTCGATTGTCCGCCGTTTGTCATGGAAGCCAGGTGATTATCCATTTCTTCCTGGGTTTTGGCGATGCCAATCGTTTCATACCCCCAAAGTTCCCCGACTTTTTGTCCTGTGCGGTAGGTAGAGAATGATCCGGTTTCGTTGGGGTAACTCAGTATCTCCGCTTGCGAATCCGATAAGACGAAACGGACGCTGTAGCTCAATCCGATGGTTTTGATATGGTCATTCCATTGGATTTCCCATTCGAAGCCAGACGATTCCAGTTCCGTGTTATTCGTTCGCGGCACAGCGGTTCCCAGCGTAGCGGGCAGTTGTGGAGCGGGTCCTACCATTTCCGACGTGCGTCGCCGGAACAAGTCGAAGGACGACGTCAAACGGTTGTTAAAAGCGCCAATATCCACGCCTATATTTTGACTGGTAATTCTCTCCCATGTCAATGAGGAACTGATCATTCCGGGAACAGTAGCCGTATTGGGTTTCGCCCCGTTTTGCAACCAGACGCCATTGGCAGTACCCAAGGGCATTTCAACGTACATGGGATAATAACCGCTCGTGTTTTGATTGCCGAGTGTTCCGTATGATATCCTGAATTTCAGTACATTGACGAGGCTGGCGAGCGGTTTCCAGAAATCCTCGTTGGCGATGTTCCAACCGGCGGATACGGAAGGCAATACATTCCAGCGTTCACCGCGCAAGAACCGGGAAGAGCCGTCGTAACGCAGATTGACTTCCAACAGGTAACGTTCTTTGTAATTATAATTCAAGCGTCCGAAAAAACCGGCAACCGCCCAATCATAGGCAGATCCGGATACGGTGGGCGCCACCGTAGCGCCGGTGGCAGAGGTGCCGGTTGTGTTATTAAGCGTGGTATGCGAGGAAAGGATGATACCTTCCCTGACTGCGCTAAAAAGGTCGTTGCGGTTGGATTCGGCCTGAAAACCGGCAGTCGCTTTTAAGGAATGATCGCCGAACGTTGTTTCATACTCCGACCAAAGGTTAAAATTGCTATAATTACCCCTGTTGCTACTCTCTTCCACCCGGGTGTCCTGATTTTGATTCATAAGCTCTCCTAATACATTATGTTTAAAAGTCCGGAGTTGATGAGCGTGTTCATACGTGTTTGTAAAACGGAAATTTGCATCGCCGAAAATTTTCCATCCGGCCAGGGGAGATATAACCACTTGAACCTGCTGGTAAAGTTGTTGGGTATTCGTAGATCTGCGTCCGCCGTCCCGCAAGTTCAACGGAGGAGTGGGCGAGGACGACAAATAGCCGTTGGCGTCGTACAGGGGCAGCACAGGCCATCCGGTCCGGGCCAAATCGGCATAAAAACCAGAATTCAGGTAATAAGGTTGCTCGTATCCTTCCCTAATAAGGCGGGAGGTATAATTAATATCCAACCATTTATTGATTTTTCCATTGACTTTTCCGGTAAGCGTGTACCGGTTGTAATCATCGCCTCCGAACGCCAGAAAGCCTTCTTTGCCCAGATAATTACCGGAGACGTAATAGTTCAGCATTTCCGTACCACCGCTAACGGAGACATTATGTTCATTGGAGGGCGACCATTGGTTGAATAATACCTTATAATAATCGACGTTATCGTTGCCATAGTTGTAGCCGTCCGCCCAATAGGTGGGATCAGTAGACGAAATGGGCATGGCTTCCTTCACAATCCCCCGCTGGTAATCCAAAATGCGCTGGATGCGTTCGGCGGTAAAATAGGGTTGCTCCTGATTGTTGATGCGTCCATCGTTGTAATATAAAGCAAACGAATAGGAATCAGCTATTTTTGGTATAATAACCGGTGTTGCATAACGGAAACTGTTATTGTAATTGATCACGGCTTTTCCCTGTTTTCCTTTTTTGGTTGTTATGAGCACTACACCGAAGGGTGCGCGCGAGCCATAGATAGAAGATGCGGCCGCATCTTTCAAGACGGAAATCGTTTCAATATCCTGGGGATTGATATTGTACAGGTCTCCTTCCATGCCATCGATAAGGATTAAAGGATCTCCGTAGGAACCGGCGCCGACGGTGGTGACGCCCCGGACGTTGATAGAAGGCTTCGCATTCAATTGCCCGCTGGCTTGCGTAATGTTCAACCCCGGCGATAAACCTTGCAGCGCCTGTACAGCATTTTGTACCGGACGGGAATCAAGCGCTTTGGACGAGACGGCGCCGACGGCGCCCGTCAGGTTTGCTTTCTTTTGGGTACCAAAGCCGACCACAACCACTTCGTCCAATTGTTGCAGGTCTTCTTTCAGCACGACATCAATCTTCGTGCGTTTACCGAGCTTGATTTCCTGCGTCACATATCCGAGATACGAGACTTGCAGCACGGCATTGTCCGCTACGGTGAGTGAGAATTTCCCATTCACGTCGGTCACTATGCTATTCCTTGTGCCTTTTTCAATTACATTGGCGCCGATAACCGTTTCGCCATTTACATCAATCACCGTACCGGTAATGGCCGTTTGCGCGTAGGAAAGAATTGGCAAAAGAAATAACCATAAGAATAAG
This sequence comes from Tannerella sp., assembly GCA_031258835.1. Classification (GTDB taxonomy): domain Bacteria; phylum Bacteroidota; class Bacteroidia; order Bacteroidales; family Tannerellaceae; genus Tannerella. The sequence continues at coordinate 504 of JAIRMH010000037.1, read as the reverse complement.
TGTACTTTCTTTTTAAGACATTTCATAATACGTTAAGATTAGTTAAATAATTTGTCACAAGGTGCAAGGGCAAAAATCTTTTACCCCACAACTCCGTGTTAATTCGTTCGTAAAAAAATTGATTTTTTTGATTTCATGTTTGGTAAATATGGAATATGACTAAAAATTTTGAAAAACCTGTACCCTCATTTCCCTCTCAAAACTCATCCAAACACCTCCCCCCATATCTTTGACCTATAAAGTCAAATTGAGTACTGATTTACAGGCATATATGTAGATTAGGGGATGAATTGGGGTAAGAATAGAAAGTAAAAGTTACTTTTAATAAAAATGTAAACTAAACGCCCAAAATAGTTTCGCAGACAATTAATAGGGGAAGAAAAAAGGGAAGAAAAAATATTTTTTTAATATTAGAAAAAAATTATAATCCTGAATTACAAGATATTAATAAATTTTTATTAAAATTTTTATTAAAATTTTATTATTATATCATTTTTATTTCCT
>JAIRMH010000333.1 GCA_031258835.1 Tannerella sp. | reverse complement strand
ATTATTTAAAAGCTACAAAGATAGCAATTGTACGTGAGAGTACGGCAGTAAGCGAAACAGGGGTGGCCTTGATTTTTATTTTACGCGCTTGGAAAACTCATGTTTTTCATGTACTTTTGTATCGTTGATACCGCAATTTAAACTAAACGATATACATGTGTGAAATTTTAATTTATATATATACATATATTAAATATAGCATCGTCCTTGTAACAGTATTTTTTTCGTGTTGCGAATTTATGTGTGCACAGGAAATATTCCGCACGGAAATATTCCGCGACGACATAAAAAGTCTGGAAATAAAAGTAGATGGAGAAATGTTGTCCGAACCCTATATTGAACTTAACGGGGAAAAACGGATTAAGATAATTTTCGACGCACTGCATCATTCAAGCGGACGATTTGCCTATTCCGTCATTCATTGTGATGCGGATTGGAAGAAGTCAACCTTACTGCCTATTGAATACATGAAGGGATTCCCGCATGTGGCAATAGAAGATTTTGCCAATTCGATCAATACGACAACCCATTATACGAACTATCGGATACTTTTCCCCAATGAAGACATACAATTTACCGTTTCCGGGAATTATGCCATTCAGGTTTATGATGAAGAAGATATGGATGATATTGTTTTCACTGCCTGCTTCTCTGTCGCGGAACCGCTGGTCGAAATAGATGCGTCAATAAGCGGAAATACCGACATTGATTTCAACAAAGCGCACCAACAGATTGATTTCACAATCAACCGGACAAATATAAACATCGCTTATCCGCAAAATGACCTCAAGATATTTGTCTATCAGAACAATAATCGTACTGATATACGTACGGATATTCAGCCGTTAACAATTACCGGCAAACAGATACAATACAGGCACAACCGAAACCTGATCTTCGAAGCCGGCAATGAATACCGTCGTATTGAATTTCTGACGCATCGTTATAACGGCATGGGTATAGAACATACCGGTTTTTACAACCCTTATTATCATGTGACGCTATTTCAGGAACAAAAACGTGGCAGGAACGGATATTTGTACGATCAGGATCAGAACGGACGTTTTTTTATTCGTTGCAGCGAATGTCAGGAACCTGATACCGAAGCGGATTACTTCATCGTTCACTTCTCGCTGATTTCTACGTTGATGAATGCCGGCGATGTCTATATCGCCGGAGATCTATTCCATAATATCCTGGACGACAGAAACCGCATGCAGTACAACGCTGAAACCGGAGCATACGAAAAATCCGTCATGCTAAAACAAGGATTATACAATTATCGCTACGTATTTATGGAAAAAGGAGCGGCAAAACCAACGCTATCTGAAACCGAAGGCAATTTTTTCGAAACAGAAAACGAATATACAATTGCCGTCTATTATCGTCCGAACGGCGCCAGATATGACCGGCTTATAGGCATCAAAACCGTCGGCGGCAGATAGTATTTCTTTTCGTTTTGCCTATGGATTTTTCGCCATACATTCAACACTTTTCTTTTTGCGCACAACATTCTTCTTTTTTAACACAAGTCTACGTTTATTATTCAACAATGAACTCTATATTTGCACGTAAATGTGAACTATATCAACGATGAAATTATGAAACGTAGAGATTTTTTAAGAACAGGCGCCATAATGGGCGCAGGAACAGTGATATCACTAAAATTTGACGGTTTACAGGCGGCATTAAACGCAAATACAATTACGGTGGAAGAAGCGCCGGAGATGGTTGCAGTAATGGGCGGAGAACCGGAAGTCATGTTGGACAAGGCATTAGAAGTTCTCGGAGGCATCGGGAACTTCGTGAAAAAAGGACAGAAAATAGTCATTAAACCCAATATAGGTTGGGACCGCACCCCCGAACTTGCCGGAAATACAAACCCTAAACTTATCGGAGCGTTAGTTAAGAAATGCCTCGAAGCCGGTGCGTCTAAAGTAACCGTATTCGACCATACATGCGACGACTGGAAGAAATGTTATGCCTCAAGCGGAATTGAAGCCGCGGTAAAAGATGCCGGAGGCGTTATCGTCCCCGGAAACGACGAGAATTATTATTCAAAAGAAATACCATTGCCAAATGCAAAAACGCTAAAGTCCGTCAAAATACATAATTCACTTATCGAAGCGGATGCCTGGATCAATGTCCCCATACTTAAAAATCACGGAGGCGCCAAACTGTCATGCGCTATGAAAAATTACATGGGTATCGTGTGGGATCGCCGTTATTTTCACCAGAACGACCTGCAACAATGCATCGCCGATATCTGCACTTGGGATAAAAGGCCGGTATTGAACATTGTCGACTCATACCGTATGATGTTCCAGAACGGCCCACAGGGAAAAAGTGCGGCGGATGTAAGAACCGTAAAAACGCTGCTTGTCTCCAAAGATATCGTCGCTACGGATACGGCGTCGCTGCAATTCTTTAATCAGGTGAAAAAACTTGACTTGGATGCTGTCGGACATATCAAACTGGGACAATCTCACAATTTAGGCACTACAAATCTGGATAATATAAATATCAAAAGAATAAAAATTTAAAACAGCGAAAAGACCGAACAATAAATGAGAAGAAAAACGACAAACAGATTGAAAGTATTAAGAGTAATACTTGCGATTGTTATATTCATACCCATCCTGTTATTTTTTACAGATTTCACGGATATGCTTCCGGATACATTCGGCAAATTGTTGGAAATACAGTTGTTACCGGCAATTTTAACCGGCTCGGGCATAATACTTGTTGTATATTTCCTGTTAACTTTATTTTTCGGACGCATTTATTGTTCGGTCATATGTCCGGCCGGCATCTTACAGGATCTATTCAACAGAATATCGTGTATAGGGAAAAAAAAGCACAGGAAAAAGAAAAAAATACGTTTTCATTACCACAAGCCGGCAAACCGGCTACGTTACGTTATTTTAGGCATAACAGCCATCTTGTCTGTCGCCGGGATGACGGAATTATGTTTACTCTTTGACCCATACAGTAATTTTGGGCGTATTGCGACAAACATATTCCGCCCTGTCGCTGTTTGGATAAACAATATTTTAGCCGGAATCCTTTCTTCCAAAGGTGTCTATTCCTTGTACAATGTTACCATATGCATATCTACCACTGCATTTATCTCGGCGGCAATCGCTTTTGCCGTATTTTCCGTCATGGTATTTTTCAGGGGGCGGCTATTCTGCAATACGATTTGCCCTGTAGGAGCGTTACTGAGCATTGTTTCACGATATTCGCTGTTCCGTATCACTTTCGATAAAAACAAATGTAATAAATGTAGTTTATGCGAGAAAACATGCAAAGCAGAAGCTATTGATTCGAAAAATATGACGGTGGACGCATCGCGTTGTATAACTTGTTTTAATTGCACATCTGCATGCAACAAAAATAGTTTGAGATACGCCTTTGCTCCTGTTTCATTTAGAAAGAACCCCGTTTCACCTCAACAGAAAAAAAGCGAAGCCATTTCGGAAAGCCGCCGCTCATTTATAACGACAAGCGCCGCAATAGCCGGTACCATTCCGCTGTCAACGCTTGCGAAAGGCGATAGTGACAAAAATCCCGGTAGAGACCCCTTAACGCCTCCAGGGTCTTTAAATATTGAACGGTTCAAAGACTTATGTACCGGCTGTCATTTATGCGTCGTACAATGTCCGACGCATGTACTTCATCCCGCCGGACTGAAGTTTGGCTTGGGATATATGCTGAAGCCGTACATGTCTTACGAAAACAGTTACTGCAATTACAGTTGCACAATTTGCTCGGAAGTATGCCCTACGGATGCAATCAAGCCTATAACGTCAGAAGATAAAAAGACCATTCAGATCGGCATCGCTAATTTTCACCGGGAGTTATGTGTTGTTTACACGGAAGAAAACGATTGCGGAGCATGTTCGGAACACTGTCCCTCACAAGCTGTTCATATGATTCCATACAAAGGGACGCTTACAATTCCCAAAGTAGAATCGGAACTGTGCATCGGATGTGGAGGGTGCGAATCCATATGCCCCGTACGTCCCGAACGGGCGATTACCATCGTATCCAATGTAACGCACAAAACGGCGGAATTACCGAAGGAAGAGGAGGTGCAAGAAATCGAAGTCAACGATTTCGGATTTTAATCTTACCCTCCACGCTTAGCGCCGACAACATTCTTTTTAGGTGTTGACGTCTTAGGCGTAGGTTTCAATTTTGGCGTTATTGCCGCAGTCACCGTTTTTGTCTTTGTTTTTTTTGTTGCCTGAGCCGCAGCAACCGTTTTCGGAGTCTTCTTCGCATCCTCTACGGATTCATTATCTTCTTTTATTTCATTATTTACAACTTTATCCTCTTCTTTCTTTGAGAAATCAGTTATATCATTCGCCATCAGAAGTCCGTACCATTTCAAAATTTTCTTTATGTCGTTCGTATAAACGCGTTTCCGATCGAAGTTTGGCAATATTTCCGCAAAATAGGCGCGTAAATCATCCGGTTGCGCTTTAGACAGATCAATAGAAACGTTCCCGCCGTTTTCCTTTTCTTTTATGGCAGTAAGCACTTCATTTATCGGCGCTTCTTCATTGTCCGTATAAATAAAGAAATCTCCCAGAGAAATAATTTTTTCCTTTGCATATGCCGGTGTGCGTTTCTTATCAATCAAAGATTCTATTATCAATAAATTATTACTCTTAGACACTAGCTTATACAATCCGGGCTTACCCGATACGACTAAAATTTCCTTCAACATATAATTAAAAGTTTAACGTTTAACGGGGACAAAATTAAATGAATATCCTAAGATTTCCAAGCGCGTGCAAATGAAAAAAGTTTTTCACAACGAAAAATGACATGAAAAGCCTGCTATTTCCAAGCATGTACGAAACGAAAAAACGTTTTTTTTACAGAAGAAAGAGAATGTACGCCGAACATCCTGCAAAATATAGCACAAAAAGGAGTGTCTCTCAAAAGACACTCCTTTAGTTTATGATGCGCTTGTATAATTATATATTAGTCTAATTCAGAAGCTTTCACTTTAAACACACGTCCATCGCGTGCAAAAACAAGTTCACCGTCTGATTTTTTGCGTTCCTTTACCAAACGTTGGAACGCCAAATGCGCACCTTTCACAACAATTTCTTCAAACTTACGAAGTTCTCGCTCATTCATAATTCTTCAATTTATTATAAACAACTGCATTATATATTTCTGTTTCTCCTTTCCTGACGCCTTTGGCTATAACCTCCATTGGCGACAAAGAATTATCTGTAATCATCCAGTAGTCGCATATCGGCATATATAAATCAAACAAATTCAATATCCCCGTACGATAACGGCGACGTACCGTCAATTCATTTACATTATGTCCGCCCTCTGCTACTCTGTTCTTGACACGTTCAACTGCCAGATCCGGCGTGTTCAGCCAAAAATACAGTAATGTCACATGATAACCTTTGGATTGCGCATTTTTGATTAAGTTGGCAATTGATCGACTCGCCAACGTCGTCTCCAATGCAAAAGTCTCAGCCATCTCTATCATCTCTCTGATTCGTTTATACATAATCCTGCTCGCCTCAACTGCAACGGCCATCGAATCGGCATTAAACGGAGACAGACCTTTCGCTATCTCATCCGAATTTACAAATTCCTTACAGTTCAACATCTCCGGTAATATTGCATAGGAAGCAGTCGTTTTACCTGCACCGTTGCAGCCGGATATTATATATAAATTTGGCACGTTTCTTTCTCTTTTAGCGGGACAAATGTAAATGCTTTTTTTTTTATGACAAAACAAAAGATATACAAAAATCCCGGCGTTTTGTCCTGAAAAATCATGGTTTCGTACAAAGAACCCTCTAAATAACTATTAATTCTCGCATAATCATATCGGATACAAAAAATCCACTTTGTGTAACTTTAACATATCCACCCTCAATTTTTAACCTTTTTGAACACAGAAACGGCTCGGATTTTTTCAAAAACCAGCACATTCTCTCTTCTCCAAATTCCTTTCTTAACTCATCCAACGAAACGCCCCACCTCGTCCGCAAACGGGTTATCATAAAGTCGTTATATTTTTCCCGTTCATCCGGATACTCTGTTTCATGAGGAATCTCGGACTTTTCGTTTATAGCCCGGATATATTCCGATATGGACGATACGTTCCATGAGCGACTATCTCCGTTATAAGAATGAGCCGACGGGCCTACTCCCATATAATAAACACCCTTCCAATACGAAGAATTATGAATGGATATCCGGCCATTGGGGTGAGATGGGCTGATTTTTGCAAAATTGGAAATCTCATAATGAATAAAACCCGCATCTGCCAATTTATCGATAAGCATATAAAAAAACGATTCGCATACTTCGTCTTCAACAGGCTGTATGTCTCCCCGTTTCTTCATTTCATCAATGAGCGTACCGTCTTCATACGTAAGATGATATGCCGATATATGGGAAACGTCAAGCGTTATAGCTTTTTCAAGGTTATCCGACCATCCGCCGGCAGTCTGTCCGGGTAATCCATATATCAGATCGACGCTTATATTATCGAACCCGGCATCTTTGCAACGGGATATGACATTCATCGCATCAGTAGCCGTATGTCGGCGATTTAGCAAACGAAGGTCGTCGTCTCTGAAACTTTGTATCCCAACGCTGATACGGTTAAAAGGTAATTTCGTCAAAGAAAAAACGTATTCCTCCGACAGATCGTCGGGGTTCGCTTCGATAGTAATTTCCGGATCCTGCCGGAATGGAAACAAACGATACATAGCATCAAACAGACGCTCAAAATCATAAATCTGCAATTGCGAAGGCGTACCTCCCCCAAAATAAACGGTGTTCACCGGCTCGCCGCATAAATAATCGCGTCGCATTTCCATTTCGCGTATCAGCGCCGATATATAATCGTCCTTATATTCCATACGCGTATTGGAATAAAAATCACAGTAAATGCAACGCTTTATACAAAAAGGAACATGTACATATAGCCCGGACATACAAATCAAAATAAACGCCGCAGGATATAAACGGCCAATCTTATCGTCACCACTACCGCATAGAATACGAGGGTGATAATAAAAACCCACAGCAATTGGGTAACGACTTCCGACCATGAAGTTTTATACATAATAATGGACATGATATTCAGCAAAAATGCAATGCAGAAACATCCTGCCAGCCATTTCAATTCCGCTTTCTGGCGTCCGGACGAGATATTAAGATCTTTCATTTGTAATTCCCCCGTTTATTAATCTCTCCTCAATTCTTCCGGAAATTCTACGATCCGTTTTTCATCCATAGCCTTCAAGCCAAGCAGCGCATATACCGACGAATAATAGGCCTCTTTTGCCAGGGTATCGTTCCGTTGGCCGGTGATGGACGAATTACAAAATGCGGTAATCAATTCGACCGAGCCATCGCCAAATGCGCCTACCGACGAAGCTCCACTCGTCGTATTTAAATTTTCCACCACATAATATCCCTTATTGATAGAGGCCGTTTCCGGCACCCAACTCGGACCTGCAAACGACACGTTATCGAACACTTTATGTTCTATCTGGTTTATCAGTTGAAGTATTCCGGGGGCGGGCTGCGCTTCTTCGAAAAAATACCGTCCTTTTTCCAGTTCCATCGTTCCCTTATCGCCGAGAATCAGTTCTTCCAATCCTAAAAATTTATTGGAGATAATCGATTCATACGACATCTTAACGCCATTCGGATAACGGTAGATCAGGCTGATATTATCGTAAACCTCCCGCCCGTCGTTCCAATACACAAGATCGCCATATCCTGCGACGCTTTCCGGACGCAAGCCTATCGCCCAGTCGCCTACCTGCAACTGATGTGCAGCAAGCTCCGTCACCAATCCGGCAGAGGAAGCGCGGTAAAGACGCCAGTTAATCCTGCGCTCCAATTCGGGCGACGGAACCGGACGGCGCCAGTCGTTATTGCGGTACCAGTAGGCTCGCATACCCGTTATCGTCCCTATCAAGCCGCTATGTATCATCTCCATCGCACGTATATATTTCGGGTCGAACAACCGTTGCTGGCCGATATACAAAACTTTCCCCGAGCTCTTGTAAGCGTCATAAATTCTGCAGCAACCGTCAAGGGTTAACGCCATTGATTTCTCACAGAACACGTGCTTTCCGACCGAAAACGAATCAATCGTCATTTGCTCGTGTTCATTTAACGGCGTAACGATCAATACCGCCTGAACATCTTTATCTTCAAGCAACCGGCGATAGTCGTCGTACAATTTCGCTTTCGGGAATAAAGCTGCCGCCTGTTGAAGATGCGGGTCGTAATCATCACATAACGCAACGACTTCAGCCTGCGGTATATGAAGCAGATTATTCAAATGATACATGCCGCGCGAACCGGTGCCAATCATCCCAAGACGCACTTTTTCGCCCTTCACAGAAGCCACTGTTTCCTTTGTACACGACTGTAACCACGGAAACATGGCTATCAAACTGCCGCTTCCAAGCGTTTTAAAAAAATCCCGCCGACTAAAATTTTCAAACTCAAAATCTTTTGTCATCTTATCTTGTATGTATTTTTCAAATTAAACCGTCCCATCCATTTCGGTTCATGTTCTTCGCCGGAAGCAATCCATGCGGTTGTCAATACTTCCGCACCTGCCGGATCATCGGATACTACAACTACCAATCGGTTTCCATGAATAAATCCGGCGGTTTTAGGATTAACGATATGCTGCATATTCGACGGCATATTTCCCGACACCGACATAAAATCGTCGCAAAGCGCTATTTCCGTCAATACCGTCTTGTTATAAGGATCCTCAACGCCAATCCGCCAACTGTCGCCAAAAGGATGCGTCCCCAAAGCCAGCGCCGCGCTGTTACCGAAATTAACCAGCGCTCGTACGATACCCGCGCCGTCAAAATGTTTACGCACACATTTCATGGCATAACCTTTGGCGTATCCGCCGAAATCCAGCATTAAATCATCTTTATCAAAAAGAATACAATGCGCTTCTTCCATAAAAATAATTTTTTCGAAATCGGACAACGTAATATCAAAATAACCGTCCGTCAGTTCATAATACCTGCGGCAATCCAGCAAGATACTCCATAACTCATCCGACACGCGGACGGATGAGCGTTGTGCCGCGACGTTTACTTTCGCCACTTCGCTCTCCTTATCAAAACGATTCAGCATCTTTTCTATACGTTTCAACTCGGCTTCCGCATTATTCCATACGTTTTCCAACATTTCCCGATCGTCGCCGAACAACAGTGCATCTAACCGTGTACCCATCAACATGGGTATAGAAACATGGTATAATCCGGAAGACGGATAAAAATTTGTGTATCGCATCCTTACTCCCGTTTATCTCCTTTCTGTTTCTCCTTCATCTTTAACAGCCTGATACGCAAGTATCGCAACAAAAAAATAACGCCTGCCGAAACTCCCAATACCGCGAAATATTCCGCGTAGTTGGAGTTATTATTCCGTCCCGGCCATCCGATATAACTCATTATACACAAATAGCCAAGCAATGATATTGTCAGTATATTAATCTTCTTCATTTTGTTATCGGACAAAAGTAATACGAATTATCTGTTTTAAGAAAAAACAAGTCATAAAAAAACGCAAAAGCACATTCTCTTTCATATAAGTAACAAAAACATAAAAACACTCTTTCTCATGTCAATCAATAACTGATAAATAAAATTTTTCAATCGGATCGCACACCTTTTTACCGGCAGATATAATATCATTTATATTTACGCCTCCCTCTGCGCGCCATTTTTCAATTAAGGGATCGAATGTGTCGAAAACGTTCTTTTCTATCGGTTTCAGCAATTGCATATATCCTGTGCCTTCATCATTGTAAACTTTCGAAAAATGCAGATAAGTCTGTCCATGTCCACGTTCAACATCGTACAGGGTCTTCTTAATTTTTGCCGTCCAATCGCACATTTTAGACGAAGATTCACCGTTCTTTCTCAACAACAAACAGGGATTATCATTACCGGCCTTTACCCAGGCGGGAAGTGCAACCGAAACAGGCGGATAGCCTAATATTACCCACATGGTCGTAAGCTCCGGGTTTTCGCCTTTTTTCACACCGTGAAAAACCGTTGAACTTGCAGTCGAATTACGCGGGATAAAATCGGAATCATGTATATAACCGTTTTTGTACAAACTCATTACATCCTTATCCGTATAGTCTATATTAAGCAAGGAATTATAATATGTACGCGCGAGACTATTGAAAATCCATTGCGGGGAAAAGTTTTTTGATGGCGCTTGTCCGGCAACGATATTCATGGCCGTTTGGTAACGTATATAACCTTCCCCCTTATCATAAAAGCCCGTGTATGAGAAATTCGTATATACAAGATAGCCGTTTGGGGCGATGCTCGGATCGTTCACATCCTGCATTTTGTACCCTTCGGAGGACGTTTCAAAATAGGCGGCGTTACCTTCGGCATCAATAACGCCAAAGTTGGCTTCCACATTCATGGGACGTGAAAGCGTATCAAGAAAGCGTTTAAAATCAGGAACATTCCTGCATATTTCGAGCGCTTTACGCATGAGCGAACCGTTACGCGACGACACCCTGTTTTCGGTCAGATTATAGGAAAGCGTATTGATAATGGAAAATCCCTGTGAGTTTGTACCGGCCCAGACACTTGCCGTGTTGATATTTTTTGAACTGTTACGCACAATCCCAAGCAGTTGAAAACCGCTCGAATCGGAGTAAACGAGGCTGTGAAACGGACTTTCGGTATCGGAATTTTTCCACATTAACGGACGCCCATCCTTTGTTGCTTTCCCCGAAATAATAATGGTTGTACAGGGAAACGAATTTGCTGCGATCATCAGCGCATAAACAATTAATGTCGCTTTAAAAATAGATTTTATCATAATTTTTTTATATAGAACCACAAATATACATGAAATTTACGAATTACACACAGATTATCTACCCCTCATAAAGCGTCTTAAGCAGTTTTATTTCATCCGCATAACCGGGCAGTTCGTTTGGCGTTTCAAGATAAAACGGCAGATGTTTTAGTTTTGGATGGTTGATTACGCGTGCAATCGTTTCCAATCCTAACGAACCGTTACCGATCGTTTCGTGGCGATCTTTATGACTCCCATAAGGATTTTTACTGTCATTCAAATGAATGGCTTTCAGACGTTCCAGTCCGAGTACCCGGTCAAATTCGTCTATGACGCCGTCCAGATCATGGACAATATCATATCCGGCGTCATAGACATGACATGTATCTAAACAAACGCCCATTTTCCCTGACAACTTCACCCCGTCTATAATAGTACGCAGTTCCTCAAACGAACGTCCGATTTCACTCCCTTTACCGGACATTGTTTCAAGTAGTACGGTGGTCGTTTGCTCCGGCTTCAGAATGTCGTTCAACGCATCGACAATAAAGCGAATGCCAACTTCTACGCCCTGATTTACATGGCTTCCGGGATGAAAATTATATAAACTTCCGGGAAGATACTCCATGCGTTGTAAATCGTCGACCAGCATATCATGTGCAAATTTACGAATGTGAGCATCCGCAGCACATATATTCATTGTATATGGCGCATGTGCAAGAAAATAGGCGAAATCATTCGCTTTCGCTATCTCCAGAAATTTTCCAACATCTTTTTCATCCATTGCCTTTGCACTTCCGCCACGGGGATTACGCGTAAAAAACTGAAACGTATTCGCGCCCACTAACAATGCGTCTTCGGCCATTGCTTTATAGCCTTTTGAAACCGACAAATGACATCCTATACGAAACATATTCTTATTAAAATTTACAATTATAGCGACTTTTCATCCCGGACGCAATATTTACAACCGTATCAATCATTTCCGGCGGCGTCTGTTCTTCCGTGATACTAATTATTTCGTCGACTACATACCGTGAATATCCGCGCCATGGTATGGCCCCCAAATATTCGGTATAATGAAGCTCTACCGTCTTACCTCCCGCACGCATAAGTTCTTCCGCTATATCTTTTTCGGCCACGGAAAAGACAAACTCGTCCGACGGAACACTTCCCGATGCGGAGGATTTATCGGACTGAATCAATTTTCCTTCATAAGTTTTAAATATTAGACCTTTGTACACGACATAATTCAACTTTCCGGATTTAATCCCTTCGGCATATGGATAATAATATCGTATAGCGCCCCAGATAATAAAACCTGAAAATACTACAAGGAAAATAATATTTCGTATCTTACGCCAGCGACGCCCTTTCAGGCGTACGGCGTCGCTCTGTTCCAGTAAAGATTCCATATTCGTTTACCTAATAGCCAATTTACTCTTTATTGATGCCGGAATTGCATCTTTATGAACGACAATGCTCATCGTTTTATAGGCTACATACGATTCTGAGGCATACCATATACCTTTGTATTCACTACCTGTACCCCATGAATTTTTGACCATATAATATTTTTTTCCTGTCCTGTCTTTTGCAATGCCGTAGATCAACATACCATGATCGTCGGTTGTCTCATAATTATCATACGCTATCTGACGCAACTCCTGTGTAACGTTCAATTCCTCACATGGCTTTTTAAGCAGATTCCGGATTTTTGCGTCCCGCTCCGTACGACTCAATCCAACCCATTGTTCCTGATCCGAACCTTTTGTCTCGATATATTCGATATCTGGCGCTACGGCGATTCCTTCCCGGGTGAAACCTCTTTCACTCACATCAGCAGCCCATGCTATCGTATAACCGCTGTTTAACGCATTATCAAAAACCTGCATCAATTCTTCAATCGGCAGGTTCCATGAATGTGCCCAGCGCCAGTTGTCCTGTATTTCAAGAGCGAAAGAGGAATAAAACGGTTCGTGGGTAAACGACGTCAACGACACATAATCATCATAATTAAGCGCTAACGACCGTCCAAAACTTTCAGGCGTATATTCTTTGCCTTTGTATACAAATTTTTCAGGTATTTCTCCAAGGTATGAATCAATGATGGAACGGTGGGCGTCTTTCCATACAGGCGAAAGTTTTCCGTTTGGATTGGATACGATAGATTTTAGAAATGCAAATGAAGATTGCTCCATTTCTCCATGAACGTGTATCGTATCTCCGTAATTAAGTCCGTGATAGGCCTCCTGCGGTATTGCCCCATAATGCCTGAAAACATATAAAACATCCTCAAAAGAACCGCCCTGTGCATAATTCAGAAACCCATGCAAACGAACATATTTGTCCGCCTTATCTATATACGATTTATTGACGACGAACATCTCCGACAAATCATACTCGCCTTTTCCCGTACGAAGTAACTCCGCCTCAATGAAACCTACTCCCGAAAAAGACCAGCAGGTCCCCGACCGGCTTTGATTTTTAACAGGTGTGATACGAAGTTCTTTGACGGTGGTAAAATCATAACCATCGCTACTTTCCTGCGCTTTTACAGATATGAAACTGCAAAACAGTAACATTCCAACAATAATTGTTCTACTACACATAACTACTTTAATTTTATTATTATGAATGCAAAGATACATGAAATTTACGAATTACGCACAGACGAATAAAAATAAACGAGGTTATTTTGTATCTTGCTCAACTTACACTATATTTGCCGGCAATTAGGCTAATATATAATTCAATGAAAATAGCAATCATAGGCGCAGGAAATATAGGCGGTGCTATTGCCCGCGGATTAGGTAACAACACGATCGTCAAACCGTCAGACATTTATTGTTCCGACCCATCGACAGAAATTCTATATAAAATAAAAGAGGTAAACAAAGACATCCGTACGACTACGGATAACACAAAAGCCGTAATGGAAGCGGACATTGTCATCGTCGCGGTGAAACCTTGGATAATTGAGGCGGTTCTTAAGGAGATAAAGCCTTTTTTGTCATATAAAAAACAAATACTCGTATCCATAGCGGCAGGAGTTAACTTTGCCCTGTTGTGCGACTATATAAAAAAAGAGAATGACGGAATACCAGCTATTTTCAGAATCATACCCAATACGGCTATCGAAGTAAAAGAAAGCGTAAATATCGTTTCCGCATATAATGCGACGCCGGAACAAACCGATATTATTAAAAAAATTTTTGACGAATTAGGATTAACGGTGTTTGTTGAAGAAAAACTCATAAATGCAGGTATGGCGCTTGCATCATGCGGCATAGCTTATGCTTTGAGGTATATAAGGGCGGCTATTGAAGGAGCTGTCGAAATCGGACTTCACCCCGAGCTGGCAAAAAACATAGAAATACAGACGCTTAAAGGAGCCGTCACTCTGCTCAAAACCAATAACAGTCACCCTGAAGTCGAAATCGACAAGGTGACAACTCCCGGAGGTATTACGATCAGGGGACTAAACGCCATGGAAGAAGCCGGATTTACGAACAGTGTCATAAAAGGCCTTAAAGCCTCCGTTGTTTAAAAATCCCCGTTTGAACGATTTCCTTCCGGAGGAATGTACGCTACCGACAAAAGATAAAAAACAATAAATCATTAAACTTTTCACGTATCATCTTGTCTATTTCCGTAATATAAAAACATATTTATTTATTATGGAAAATAGAAATTGGTTGGTTTTAATAGGTATTGGTCTTTTTGCCTTATTATCATGGCCTGCGAAGGCGCAACAAAACAAAGTGGAATTAAAAGGTGTTGTTATTGAAAAAAACAGTCAGGAGCCGATTGAAGCGGTAACAATCCGGCTATTGTCCGAGAAGGACAGCACGCTGAAAGCCGGTGTCGCAAGCGGCAATAACGGACAGTTCTCTCTGAGGAACATTTCTCCCGGAACTTATTTGCTTCATATCTCTTATGTCGGGTATGAACCGGTGTATCAGCTATTGCAGATCACCGGTCGCTCGGAAAGCGTCAACATAGGTAAGATAGAGATGGATGAAAACAGTGTACGTCTCGGCGAAGCGGTAGTCACGGCCAAAGCGGTCGAAGTGATCGTCAAAGCCGATACGGTCGAATACAATGCGGATTCTTATAAAATAACCGAAGGCGCTATGCTGGAAGATTTGCTTAAGAAAATGCCGGGCGTCGAAGTCGGAAGCGACGGCTCCGTAACAATTAACGGTAAACAGATAAAGAAAATTTTGGTCGACGGAAAAGAATTTTTCTCAGAGGACCCGAAAGTTGCAACCAAAAATTTACCGGCAAAGATGGTTGAGAAAGTGCAGACATACGACAGAAGAAGCGACATGGCGATGATGACCGGTTTCGATGACGGCGATGAGGAAGCCGTCATCAACCTTACCGTCCGGCCCGGCATGAAACAGGGTTGGTTCGGAAATGCTTTCGCCGGATACGGTAATAAAGATCGATATGAAGGTAATTTTATGATAAACCGGTTTATAAATAATGATCAGTTCTCTATTATCGGAGGTATAAATAATACGAATAATATGGGATTTTCAGACTTTGCATCCACGATGTTCAGCGGCATGGGTGGTGGCGGACGACAGAGAATGGGCGGATTCGGAGCCGGAAACGGCATTACCCAATCCGGCAATATCGGCGCTAACTTCAGTAAGGAATTTAGCCCGAAACTCACAATCGGAGGAAATGTACGCTATTCTCATTCCGATAACGATGCGGAAAGTGAAAATGAAACGGAAAATATACTTCCGTCCGGAAATACATTCGACTTCGACAAGTCAAAATCAAATACGCTAAACGACAATGCCGGATTCAATCTGCGTCTGACATGGAATCCCGATACATTGACGCAAATCATCTTCCGTCCCGATTTTTCTTACAGCAAGACAAATGTAGACGAAACGAGCGATTCCTATACGCTGAACAGCCGGCTGGATTCGGTGAATACGGTGGCATCAAACGCTCATTCGGAAGGAAGCGGATATAACGTGCTGGGAAGACTGGAGGCAAGCCGCAAGCTGAACAGCAAAGGACGCGTGTTAAGCGTCTCTCTGTCGGGAGGAACAGACAAAATAAAAAATGACGGCTACAATTACTCATTTACAAAATACTTCCTGTCTCCGGAACTCTCGGACGACCTGATCGACCAACAAATTAATTATAATAATACCAATTACAATTACCGCGGGTTCGTTTCATGGGTTGAACCTGTCGGACGAAACAATTTTATTCAACTGGCTTACAGCTATAGCGGCAACGAACGCGAAGCATTGAAAAATGCGTTCACTTCCGACAACAACGGTAATTATAATGTACTTGATTCGACATATAGCCAGAGTTCCCGCAACGAATCCGCCGATCAGCGTGCGAGCATTGCCTTCAAAGCATTACGCAGTAATTATAACTATACCATCGGCTTTAATGTCGACCCGTCGTATGCAAAAACGGAAACGTTCGTGGGTGACGAAACCATTTATTCTTCAAGCCGCAACATTGTGAACTATTCCCCGACAATACAATTTAATTACCTCCCGTCGCGAGAAAAAAATCTCCGGATTGACTACGAAGGCCAAACAAGCCAACCCACAATGAAACAACTCCAGCCGGTAGAAGACGTATCCGATCCGCTGAATACTACCATTGGAAATCCGGATCTCAAGCCGATATACACCAATAACCTGCGTATACGATACCATAGCTTCGTGTCTGAAAAACAAGCGGCTTTCATGATTTTTGCAACAGCCGGATATGTCGTAAACGATGTGGTGAATTATACGGAAAACGACCCGAATACCGGCAAAAGATACACAACCTATAAAAATATCAACGGAAACTATAACGGTAATGCACGTATCATATTGAATACGCCTCTGCGGAACAAGAAATTTTCAATAAACAACATGGCTTTTGCCGTGTATTCGAATGCAAACAGCTATATCAACACGGAAAAAAATACAAACAAAGGATTGCAACTTCAGGATCGCTTCGCCCTCAATTACCGCTCCGATTATGTCGACTTCGGACTGAACGGGAATATCTCATACCGGCGTACGAAAAATTCATTAGAAGGGCAGACCGACCTGAATACCTATAACTATGGAGCCGGAGCCGACGCCATTCTTTACCTGCCTTACGAATTAAAAGTAGAAAGCGACATCGCATATTCTACAAACGCGGGCTATTCCGATGGATACGAACAAAACGAATGGCTCTGGAACGCTTCCCTTTCCAAAAGTTTCCTCAAAGGAAACGCGGCTACCCTGCGTCTCAAAATATACGACATCCTGCAACAACGCAGTAGCATCTCATACACGGCCACATCCAGTTATACACGCTACTCGGAATATAACACGCTGAACAGCTATTTTATGTTTCACTTCATCTATCGTTTCAGCATATTTAAGGGCGGAGCAAGTATGTCCGACATGCGCGACCAGAGAAGGCCGGGAGAGGGACCCGGAGGGGGCGGACCGATAAGAATAGCAGGGCCTGGCGGCAGTCCCGGAGGCCCTCCGAACTAACCGGGCGACAAGAGATATCCGACGAATCTGCAATCTTTTAAAATATGCAATTTGCTTAATTAATGTTATCGGCAAGCAAAATTATGTCATTATACTCAAGTTTCTACTTTTTTTATTTACATTTGCATGGTTTTGAAAAAGTGTTGTTTCACTTAAGAAACTAATTTACTTTAATACTAACTATAAAAATATCATTACAATGACAAACATTTCAAGAAGAAACTTCCTACAGAGAAGTGCAGCGGCAGCAGCAGTTTTTACAGTTGCGCCAAGTTCTATTTTAGGCAAAAGCCACGGATACACAGCGCCGACCGATAAATTAAACATCGCTTGCGTCGGTATCGGAGGTATGGGTAATGCTAACCTTAAAGCGGTAGAAGGTACGGAAAATATCGTTGCGCTTTGCGACGTGGACTGGAAATACTCCAAACCTGTATTCGAACGCTTGAAAGACGCAAAAAAATACTGGGATTTCCGTAAGATGTATGACGAAATGAGCAAAGACATTGATGCTGTGATCGTTGCTACGGCAGACCATACGCATGCAATTATTGCGGCTGACGGCATGACATTGGGCAAACACGTGTATGTTCAGAAACCGTTAACACACTCGGTATACGAATCCCGTTTGCTCACCAAACTGGCGGCTAAACACAAAGTAGCCACTCAAATGGGCAATCAGGGTGCATCAGGTGAAGGTGTGAATCTTGTTTGCGAATGGATCTGGAACGGAGAGATCGGTGAGATTAAAAAAGTAGAATGTGCAACCGACCGTCCGATATGGCCGCAGGGTTTGAACACTCCGGAAAAAGCGGATAAAGTTCCTTCTACATTAAATTGGGATTTATTTACAGGTCCTGCAGCAGTAAGACCGTTTAATAACAGTTATCATCCCTGGAACTGGCGCGGCTGGTGGCCGTATGGTACAGGCGCGTTGGGTGATATGGCCTGCCATATCATGCACCCGGCGTTTAAAGCACTGAAACTCGGATATCCGACGAAGGCGCAGGGTTCTTCCACCTTATTACTCAACGACTGTGCACCTCAGGCTCAACATGTTAAATTGACATTCCCGGCACGTGATAACATGGCAAAAGTAGCTATGCCGGAAGTTGAAGTACACTGGTACGACGGAGGCATGATGCCGGACCGTCCGGAAGGTTTCCCACAGGGAAAACAATTGATGGGCGATGGTGGCGGATTATGTATTTTCCACGGAACAAAAGATACATTGATTTGCGGATGTTACGGATTGAATCCATGGTTAATGTCGGGACGCAAGCCCAATGCTCCAAAAGTAGCCCGCCGTGTCGCTACCTCTCATGAAATGGATTGGGTGCGCGCATGTAAAGAAAGCCCGGCAAACCGCGTGGAAACATCCTCAAATTTCTCCGAAGCAGGCCCATTCAACGAAATGGTGGTTATGGGAGTATTGGCTATTCGCTTAAAAGATCTGCACAAGGAACTGCATTGGGATGGCCAGAATATGAAATTCACCAATATAGGCGCTAACGAAACTATCACAACGGTAATCAAAGACGGATTTACGATTAAAGACGGACATCCTTCGTTCAATAAAGACTGGACAAAGCCTGCTAACGCACAGGAATTTGCAGCAGAACTTATCAATCACAAATATCGTGATGGCTGGAGTCTGCCTGCTATGCCATAAATAGCGACACAAAAAAGGAACGGGCATCTAATGGATGCTCGTTTCTTTGTCTTACACTAAAATAAATAATCATATGAAGAGAACAATATTATTAGCAAGTATTATTATGTTAACAGGAGGTTTAACTTCTTGTGGAGGCGGCAAAAAAAGCGAAAAAGCAACTGAAGAAACAACCGCCGCCATCGAAGAAACAGTGACGGTCGATCCGAAATTAGTCGCCGAAGGTTCTTATGAGAAATTAGTTGCCGCCACCGACGAAAGTCCGGCATATGTCCTGATTGATAAACCGCAAGTTAATCTGGAAGATTTTCCGAAAGACAAAGATGGGTATTACGTGATCTTTGACGGAAATTCATTCAAAGGATGGAGGGGATATAACAAAGACAAGGTGCCCGAAAGATGGACTATTGAAGACGGCGCTCTGAAATTCAATGGCTCCGGTATCGGCGAAGCCCAGGAAAAAGACGGCGGTGACATTATCTTCGCCCGCAAATTCAAAAATTTCGAACTGGCTTTTGACTGGAAAGTGTCGAAAGGAGCAAACTCGGGAATTTTATATTTAGCGCAGGAAATTAAAGGCGAACCTATCTGGATCTCCAGCCCGGAATACCAGATTCTGGACAATGCAAATCATGAAGATGCGCAGGCCGGAGAAGACGGCAACCGTCAATCGGCTTCTTTATATGACATGATTCCGGCAAAACCCCAAAATGCCAAACCTTACGGCGAATGGAATACCGGGTCTGTCGTCGTATCGAAAGGTACTGTTTTCCACAAACAAAACGGGAAAACGGTGGTGGAATATCATTTATGGACGCCTAAATGGAACGAACGGATTGCAAACAGCAAATTCAATCCTAAAGGCGACTTCCCGCTTGCTTATGGACTGTTGACAAATCTGGGAGGCCCTAATCGTGAAGGATATATCGGATTTCAGGATCATGGGGATGACGTATGGTTCAAAAACATCCGTATCAAAGTCTTAGATTAAAATTTTTGTTTTTCGTTTTCATAATACTATCAATCCG
Source organism: Tannerella sp. (assembly GCA_031258835.1). Taxonomy (GTDB): domain Bacteria; phylum Bacteroidota; class Bacteroidia; order Bacteroidales; family Tannerellaceae; genus Tannerella. Next base: position 5,447 of record JAIRMH010000333.1, on the reverse strand, counting down.
AGGTCAGGGCAATTTCCTGCCTCGGATTTTTTAAATAGATATGCCAGCACAATCACATACGCTCTCTAATGGACTGAATATCGTCCACCTCCAGACAGATTCGCCGGTCGCATACTGCGGGTTTGCCATAAACGTCGGCGCACGCGACGAACATCCGGATGAATACGGATTAGCGCACTTCGTAGAACATACATTATTTAAAGGAACCCTCAAACGCAAGGCGCGGCATATCCTGAACCGCATGGAAAACGTCGGAGGCGAACTGAACGCATACACATCAAAGGAAGAAACGTTTATCTATTCCGTATTTATGGAAAAAGATTTCGAACGGGCGGTCGAACTAATGTCCGACCTGATCGTCAACTCTCAATTTCCTGAAAACGAATTGGATAAAGAACGCGAGATCATTATCGACGAAATTCTGTCATACGAAGATTCACCCTCGGAACTCATTTACGACGATTTCGAGAATCTGCTTTTCGACGGACACCCGTTGGGACATCACATTTTAGGCGACAAACGCTCCCTTGCCTCATTCGGCCCTGCATCCGGTCTTTCTTTCATCAAACGTTTCTATACAGCCGCTAACATGATCTTTTTCTCCATGTCAAAAACAGATTTCAGGCGAATTAAAAAAGTCGCAGAAAAATACCTTGCCGCTATACCTGCACAAAAACCGATGACAAACAGAACCGTACCGCATGATATAAAACCGCAACGGATAGAAAAAAAGAAAACGACGCACCTGTCTCACGTAATCATCGGTGGATGCGCATACGACTTGTATGACGAAAGAAGACATCCGCTATTCCTTCTTAACAATATACTGGGAGGACCGGGAATGAACAGCCGGCTAAATATCAGCCTGCGCGAGAAGCATGGCCTCGTCTACAATGTGGAATCCAATATCACTTCATATACCGACACCGGCGTGTTTTCCATCTATTTCGGTACGGAACCGAAAAACAGGGAACGTGCAATCCGTCTCGTGGAAAAAGAGTTATCCGCATTACGAACAAAAAAACTGTCAGACATACAATTAGCCGCCGCAAAAAAACAGGCAATCGGGCAACTCGGCGTGGCAAGCGACCACAAAGAAAATGTATTTCTCGGCCTCGGAAAATCATTTCTTCATTACAACCGCCATGAAACGCTGCCCGACGTATTCCGCAGAATAGAAAACATCACATCGGAACAACTATTGGAAACGGCAAACGACATTCTCCTTCCCGAAAAAATATTCCGGCTGATTTATGAATAGGCGCACTTAAACATCCTGCCATATGGGGACATCAAAATGCAGTCAGTTCTTTAATGAAAAGTTCTTCTGCCGAAAATACCCATTTGCGGAAACTCTCATGATCAAAACGCCTTTTCTCCCGCATATAGCTCAATAAAAGGCTCAAGTCAAAACGGTCGCCAACGATACCTCCGCCAATAGAGGCCGCATCCGCCGCATTGATTTCCTGTTCGATATGAGAAGGTATGAGCATCACATGTTTATTCATAAACAATGCTTCGCAGACCGATTCAAAGCCCGCCGTAGTGATATAGCCGCAACATTTTTCCATATAATGAAGGAATTTTTCATCATTTATCCGATGTAACGTCAACGTCCCGTCAATCGCCAACTCTTCAGGAGCATCTTTTTTATCCCAAAAGAAATGCAATTTAACATCAGGATGCGAATCGTGCCACTCCCGTACTTCATTAAAATAACCCTGATTAAGCATATAGCCAAGAATATAATCGCCTTCAACGGGATGCAGCCCCAATACTTCCCTTCGCAACAATGGCGGCATCACCACCAGCTTCTCGCGCGGGAACTCTTTCATCGGATAAAACGACAAAGCCAAAATTTTAGTCGCACTGATGCCGCTCAGGAAAGCATGGAGCTTCAATATCATCAAATTCTGCGAATCATCTCTGCCAAACGGATAATCAGGATGCCGAAGCAGATATTGATGACCTATATTGACAAACGGAATGTCAATTTTAAAACGCAAATGCATGAATCCGGGCAATATCTCATAGAAGTTAACAACCACATCGGGATTCGTTATTTTTATCCGTTGATGTATCATTTCGATACTTTTTCCAAACTTGTTCAATTTCGGAAGCGTAGTATTATAGATAAACGTCTTCACTTTATCTATATGTTTCTTATCCTTTTTAAATATAAACGACGGAGCTTCGTAAACACGTATCGGCATGTGCATACGTTCCCCAAAAAAAGTCGGCATTTCGCGCGAACGGCTTTTCCCGACAAGGACTTCTACTACTTCGTGCCCATGACGGCCCAACATCTCCGCCAGCGATATCGCCTGCGTAAGATGTCCGCGTCCCTCCCCCTGTACGATAAAAAGAAATCTCATCCTTATTCTACTTAAAATATTAATTCATCTATTTGACGACAAATCTAAATATTAATTGTTACATTCTACAATAAAAATAATTTCTTTTTGATTACACCCTTCAAAAAAAGGTTATTCCGTCATTTTGGCTGAAACGGACAGTTCCCGTTTCAGCGCTCGTTTTCAATTCATTGTACAAGTACTCTGTGGTAAAGTTGTATCATCTGTTGAGCGAGAAGTTGGTCATCGAAGCGAGAAACGTACTTTTTCCCTTCGCTAATCATCGTCTCACGCAAAGTATCGCCGGATATGATTTTTTTTACAGCATCCGCCAACGCCGCTTCATCTTCGGGTCCTACATAAATAGAATGGGCACCGCCCGCTTCCTGCAAACAGGAACCTGTGGCGGCTATAACAGGAATACCGGAATATAAGGCCTCGATGATCGGAATACCAAAGCCCTCATAAAACGAAGGATATACAAATAACAAGGAGGATTGATATATTGCCGGCAAGTCCTCTAACGGTACACAGGTCAGAAGATGTACGCGCAAATCAAGGTGGTGTTGGGCAATAAATTCTCTCAGTTGTAGCGTATAATCCGTTTCTTTTCCTACCGCCACCAGATGAATGTCGGAATCGATGTGCAACATGGCTTTTACGGCAAGCAATAAATTTTTACGCGCCTCCATCGTACCGACATTCAGGATGAACGTTTCCGGTAATTCGTATTTTTTTCGTACCTCCCTGATTTTATCATCCTCCACTGGCGAATAAAAAGAAGCGTCACATCCCTGGTAAATAATGCTGACCTTCTGAGGATCAACGCCAAAGAAAGAAATCACATCACGCCGCGTACACTCACTTACCGTGACGATATGATCGGCTTCGAGACAGGCGTATTTCATCTTTTTCAGATAAATCTTCCGGTCGATAAGTGGGTAATAGCCAGGATAACGTAAAAAAATCAAGTCATGAACCGTTACCACAGAACGGATTCCCGCCTTTTTCAACCCGACCGGCAATTCGTTGCTCAAGCCGTGATACAATTCTACATCGTTAGCCGCCAAATCATTCAGGATAAATTTGGTTCTCCACGCCGAAGGAACAAATCTGTTCAAGCCGCGGGGTAGATAAACGCCGATGTTATCTGCCTGCCGGATTTTTGTCAAATCCGGACGACAAATGTCACCGGGCGTATAAAGCTGGTAACTGTGTCCCGGACAATACAGCGACAAGTTGTTAATAACGTACCGACTGTAATTACCTAATCCGGTATGGTTGGCAAAAGCCCTTTTCGCATCAAATCCGATAATCATTTTTACATATTTGTTGCAAATATAATCTATTTTTCCAAATGTATATCCTTAAATCCGTAACACGACGCAACTTTTTACACGGCTTCGGATTTTGTTTTTCGCATAATTGCCGTCAAAATGATGCGGAATTTAAGTTTTCCTCAAAAAAAAGTATTTAATTTGCAGATTTACAATATAAAAGTGTTATATTTGCGGACATAATTTTGAGACACAAATCTACAGTTACGTATAAAGTTGTATTTCGTATTCGCTTGTCCAGATGCTCAAAGCCCAAAATGAATGGACAGGACATAATGAGATGTGAGCATTTTAAGCTACATATTAATAATTTAGAATCTATGATATTGCAATATTATAATCATTTCAAATCTAAATAAAATGAGAAAGTTAAGATTATTTATCTTCATATTTGTTGTGACGCAGTCGATATCGGCAGTGAAACCGCGACTGAATTATTTAGTGCGACCTGAAAATTATGATCTTGTATATAAGGAGATGGATATTACAACACCTGACGGATACAAGATTAAGACATGGTTTTTTCCCGCCCAGCAACTTATTCATCCGGACACCATATATGATGGCGGTAGAGTATGGCCTTATTTCACTTGGGAGAAACACTTGCCGCGACCATACAGTATTATCAATGAACAACCAAAACCAACCATTATTATTTGTAATGGAGATTCGGATAACATGGGTGGATGGATTTCTTTTGCGCCCTATTTTATTTCCCACGGATATAATGTGGTCAATTTTGACTGGCGAGGATTTGGCGAAAGTTCTTTTTTCCCGGCCGATACAATGAGATTATCCTATACCGAGTATTTGGTAGACTACCATGCTGTTATTGACAGTATCTCCACACTCAAGGAGGTTGACGCACAAAATATAGGTGTTTATGGAGCTTCAACAGGAGCATATTTATCTTTTGCGGTAGCACATACCAATCCGAATGTAAAATGCTTCGCAGGACGAGCATTGATGACATGTTTTGATGATTTTTTGCCTTATCTTCATTCTGAGCGTCCGGAGCGAATTGGTATTAAGAAACCGGAAAAATACCCGGTTGAATTATTTCCTGTAAACATTGCGCCTAAGTTTATAAAACCGACATTTTTAATTGTAGGCGAACATGATACCAGAACACCTGTTTGGATGAGTGAATCTATTTATGAAAAACTGAAAGAGGAAAAAGAACTTTGGATTGTAAAGGGGGCTGCACATGGAGGAGGAAACGGACCCGAGTTTATTAATTTTGCCGAATGGAGGGAAAGGGTAGTTGATTTTTATGATAAGTATTTAAAATGTGATAATGAAAAAAATTCCAAGAATCAAGACTATAATACCTCAAATCCGCAACTTAATAGTTTTCAATAAAAGACAAAGCGCTGATATAAAATGAATTGTCCAGTGTTTTGATATGTGTAAAAAATGAGAACCGGCAAAATAAATACGGGTTATTTCCATGGGTATGGGCGCTATCGGAGACTGGATTTTTATGTTGAGAACCGCGACGGGAATGTGAACGTGAAAAGTGGAAAACAAAGCCACGGATAGAACAGGCCACAAAGTGAACAGCATCTCAAAAAAAAGAATTAACCTTTACGGTAAATTTTTTACAACATCAAAAATATTTGATAATTTTGTAGCCAGTAATAACATAACGAAGATAAAGAAAGATGGAAGCAAAAGAAGTAAGCAAAAAATCAGTAAAACGGTTTATCATCGCGAATCCGATATACGATACGGTGTTTAAACGCTTGATGGAAAA
>JAIRMH010000026.1 GCA_031258835.1 Tannerella sp. | reverse complement strand
TAGCCGCGTCGAATCCTTTTTCCAGAAATTCATATTCCGCCGCTTCGAGAATCGTTTGCTCCGTACTTTTCTCCTTTAAAATCATATCTTTCATCTTAAAAATCCGTATAAATTCATTGATAAACCGCAAATATATCAACGGCGCCTCTAACATAACCGTTTAACAACATTGTTAACAACGCAAAGAAACGTCATTTATTTAACCTCGCAAATTAAAAGCACCCGATTTACAGTTTTTTAACGCCTATCCTCTGCTAAAAACCGTTCTTTTATTTCATGCGCTTAGGAAATTCATACTATACCCGGCATCACCTTATGAAATCAGTCCGGATTGCTTCAAGCTACGCCTTCGCAAAGACAGAGGAATGTATTGCGTCACTATCGAATCCGCTCCCTCCTTTCGTCATCAGCGAACCCACAGGGTGAAGCAATCCAGGGGCATACAGGGTACGGAATTGCTCCAGACTAAACGCTAATTTTAGTTGCCATTTCCAATCATGTTTAGTTGACTTTTCGATGACGTAGTACCGGCTACTCGGTGACCCATAGAGCAAGGCAAATTCATTTTTAATTCATTAAGTCGTCAGCCTATCCGTCAACACGCCCGTTTTTAGGGACTTGTTTCCTGAAGGAGTACGCGCACTTCGAGCGTATATTCGTCCGTAGAAAGACCGGCAGGCAGTTGAAAGACGATCTGCGTCCCCGTGTGACTCAAAATCCGTTCCACGCAGATGAAAGACCTGCCTGTCAATATATATTATTCTGACCATCTCACAATTTTAAATCGCGCGTAGTTATAACGACTGTCTTTGTTTTCGATCAATAGACGCTAATGTTGTTTATCCGTTCCGGTATGCCTTCCCTCTTTAACCTTTCTGCAAACGCTTCGGGCGTTTCTTCCGGACTAGGATACACATCACTTGGAGTATGCGCTTCGCGGGCATATTGTACGAATTTTTCGGTCAATTCGGGATATTTTTCTTTTAAGTCAACGACTTGTTGCGGATCTTCCGTCAAATCAAATAATTCATTAAAGCCCCCATTGGAACGGTGAAAGAGCCATTTTCCGCTACGGATAATCCTGTTTCGGTTATATTCCCAGTAAAGGTAGTCATGTTGCTTTTGCGGCTTGCCCAACAACGTCGGCAGGAATGAGATTCCGTCGAGGTCGGCAGGCGGCGCGACTTCGATAAGGTCGGCTACGGTAGGAAAAAAATCCCAGAACGCCCACAGATGATCGCTTACCTGGTTGGGACGAATAACGCTTGTCCAGCGAGCGATTGCCGGAACGTGAAATGCGCCGTCGTAAGTGTCGCCTTTGCCGCCGCGCGTGGGCGATGCCGAGTTAAAGAAATCGGTCAACGAGGGAAATTCACTACCGTTGTATTTCACCGAACGTTCCTTATCGCCCGGATTTCCATTGTCGGAGGCAAAAACGATGAGCGTATTGTCCGCTATATCCAAAGAATCCAGTAAATTCAATACCCGTCCTATTTCAGTATCCATACGAGTAATCATTGCGGCCAGTTCTTTGTGGGGCACAGGCCAGTTTTCGCGGGCATATTCTCCGAGTTCGGGTACGATGAGTGGCCCGTGCGGCAGGGTGTAGGCAAGGTAAAGGAAGAACGGATGGTCTTTGTTGTTGCGAATGAAGTCGCGCGACCGTGAAGCATATTCGTCAAAGGAGTATTTCCCTTTGCCCGGATCTTTGATACCATTAGGATGGCATACGCCGTTTTCGTCATAGCGACTTGTTTTGGAATAATATTCCAATTTATACTGCTCTTCATTTTCGGGATAATATACCCGTTCCTTGTTATGATACAAAAATTCGGGATAGAACGTGTGTGCGTGTTGCTGGTTCAAATAGCCGAAAAATTCATCGAACCCTTTATCATTAGGCAGTCCCGGTTGGTCGTGATTGCTCAGCCCCCATTTCCCGAAAATACCTGTTTTGTATCCGTTTTGTTGCAGGAAAGACGCGACCGTAAAATCCTCCGGTTGCAAGGATTCGCGGTATCCCCTGAACATATTGTCGCGCACTCGTGCATGTCCGGGATGTTTGCCCTGCATAAGGGTGGAGCGGGACGGTGCGCTTACTGCATTGCCGCAATACGCTTGTGTGAAACGGATGCCTTCGGTGGCAAGCCGGTCTATGTTGGGCGTGCGGATGATTTTTTGTCCGAAACAACCAATGTCCCCCCATTTCAAATCATCGGATAGAATAAAAATAATGTTAGGCTGTTTTTTCTTTTTAATATGGATGCAAGCCAACAGAATGTACAGTAATGGAAGCGTCAGTAGCGTTATGAAAATTCTTTTTTTCATGATGTGATCAATATGATTATTTAAAAAAGTCAAAACTCATTTCCCGTAATTCGGATTCTGTTCCAGCGTCGGATTCTGTTCCAATGTGACCAGACTGACGGGCCACAAATAATCTCTGTCCTTGTTGAACGACCGCGTCTGGATGAGGGCGCCTTTGCTGTTGTACACGGGGCCGTTCATCACCGTTTCCGCTGTTCGCCAGCGGCGGATGTCATTATAGTACAACCCTTCGCCGGCCAGTTCTATCCTGCGTTCGAGCCGGATTACGTTTCTCAGTTCCGTTTGTGACAATCCCTGGGGAATATCGGGCATACCGGCCCGTTCCCTGATCAGGTTCAGCGCGTCGTACACCGAAGCATCCGCATCGTTCGCTTCGTTTTTAGCTTCCGCATACATCAGCAGCACATCGCCATAGCGAAGATAAATGTAGTTCAGCGGAGACTGGGTTACGTCCGATGCGTATTTGACATCATCTTCGTAGGTGGTATATTTCTTATATGCATATCCGGTAGAATAATACTTCGTGTCGGGAATGAGGTCGCCTTTATACAGATAACCGGGTATTGATATGGCGGCATGAAGACGCGGATCTCTGTTTTCGTAGGGGGTTGCGGGATCATAAACGCCGGATTCGCCGACAGGTTTCCCGTCCGATGCCAGATAACTGTCCACTAAATCGGGTAACGGCGCGATGTTCAACTGCAAATCCAGATTGAGATTCCAACTGTGCGTATAATCCGGCGACGAATATTGAATATCAAATATTACTTCCTGATTATTTTCATTTGCCGGTAAGAAGAGTTGCCGGTAATTTTGGGCGGGTGTGTTTCCTGCCTTTTTGAATAAACCGTACCGGTTCAAGTCAATGATCGCCTTTGCGGCAGATGCAGCCTCCACCCAACGGCTTTCATACAAGAGGATCCGCGTTTTCAACGCCAGGGCGGCGCCTTGAGTCGCTCTGCCGATATCGCTGCCCGTATAGGACGGCGGCAGGATCCGCGCCGCTTCGTCTAAATCCTTTAAAATCTGTGTCAATACGGCCTCTTTACTATCTCGCGGCAGATTTTTCTGAGTGTAAAAATCGGGCGTTTCCAGAATCAGAGGTACTCCGCCGTATAGATTTACCAGTTCAAAATAAAACAGTCCCCGTAAAAAATACGCCTCCCCTATGATGCGGTTTTTGATAGTTTGACTGATGACCAAATCGGGATGATCGATATGCGCCAACACATTGTTCACTCGTCCGATGCCACGATAGTTCAGATCCCAAACGGAAGTAAACCAACTTTCGTTGCTGGGGTCGTGCTTCCCTTCCGCCAGTTGCACCTGGCCGCTCATGTTGTAAGAATTGGGCGAAACATTGTCAATATTGATTTTGTACGAACTGAAATTGAGCGTAACGGCATAGCAGCCGTTAATTGCCGAAACGAGTTGGGATTCCGTCTTCCAGAAATTTTCCTCGTTGTACGTATCCGTAGAAACAGTATCCAGAAAATCCTCCTTGCAGGAGATGAATATTGTTGCAAAAGCAATGAATAGATAGATCGTTTTCATGATTAATTTTTTTAAAAAGTAATATCCAGGCCGAGCGTCACCGTTTTGATGGAAGGATATTCGGCAATATTTGCATTCATTACCCCTCTTTCGGGATCGGTTTCCTTGTATCCGGAAAAAGTCAGGAAGTTTTGAGCGTTTGCGAAAACTTTCAGGTTGCTGACGGACAAATGTTTTATCCGGCGTAAGGGCAACGTATAACTCAATTGTACGTTTTTCAGGCGGAGATAGGAGCCATCGCGCAGCCAGAAGGTCGAATTTTTATAGTTCTGGCGGCTTCCGCGTTTGGGTAGTCCGAAG
>JAIRMH010000204.1 GCA_031258835.1 Tannerella sp. | reverse complement strand
AGTATTGCAAAAATAAATCGTAAGTATTTCATAGTTTTAAGCGTTTTAATTAAATGGAAACTTCGCAAACGGCTCAATATCATTCTTTTCTTCGATGTATTCCAGCACTTTGCGTATTTTCATGCCTTGCCGCCACAAAGCGCGGCGGCTATTGAATCTATCTTTCCGTGAACGACGTCACCTTGGCCTCTGTCTTGGCCGTTCACGTAACCGCTCGCGGTTATCCAAATACTTTTTGTATTGCTCTTCCGTCAGGATGGCTTTGTATTGTTTTTCCAGTTCTGCGGTTAATTCCTCCATTTTGGCACGCCGGCCTTCACGGTTGTCCTGGTTGTTACGAAAAGCGTCAGCCATCTTTTTAGATAAATCAAGATTGGCGGCTTCGACTTTTACTTTCTGTTCGTCCGTCAACTTCACTAATGAGTCTAATCGGGCGGTTTGATTTTTTGCGCGTTCCTCAGGCGTGCCGAAATTGCCGCCTCTTGGTTGTTGTGCTGTTGCGATAGCGAATGTTGCCATCAGGCATACTGCGATTACAAAGAAATTTTTCATAAGAATTACGGTTAAATGAATTGAAATTTAGAAAACTACTATTGTAATAAGACTGTTTTTAGTCGGAAAGGTTTAATGCGTTTTCCTCTTGCATCAAAAAAAATCGCAAACGAAGGAGGCCAAGTGTTTTTTCTCATATTAAAGGGTATTGGGAAAAGGCTGTGGAATACGTCATTCTCCGGCGGTTATGCGTGATGGTAAGGCTGATGGTTAAGGATCGTCATTATCCGGTAAAGTTGCTCCGTAAAAAGCAGGCGTACCAATTGATGGGAAAATGTCATTTTGGACAGAGAAATTTTTTCGCAAGCGACGGCGTATATTTTATCCGAGAAACCGTAGGGGCCTCCGATGATAAATACTAAACGTTTGGGTGCGGCAAGCATTTTTTTTCCTATGTAGTCGGCAAATGCCGAGGAGGTATATTCTTTACCGTGTTCATCTAACAGTACGATCCAATCGTCCGGTTGGATGTGTTTGAGAATTGCTTCTCCTTCCTTTGCCTTTATTTGGTCGAAAGACAAATTCCGTGTATTCCGGATATCCGGGATCGTTTCTATTTCAAACGGGAGATAATGTTTCAGACGTCCGAAGTATTCTTCCACGCCTCTTTGTACAAAATCCGGAGTCGTTTTCCCGACGAGTAATAACAGTACTTTCATAATTTTTCCCGCAAATATACATGAACTTTACGAATCACACACACAAGCGAATAAAAATGTCCGGTAAATCCCCCCCCCTCCGCAAAAACAGGAAATTTCTTTTTCATGCACCCTTATTTTTCATGGAAACGGGCATTCCGGATTACTTCACTCCGTTCGCAATGATGAAAAACCGGCATTTGACACAGCCTCTGTTTTTATCGGGCTGTGTGGAATGTCGAAAGTTTTATCTATATTTGCATGAGTTTGCATATTTCTGATGGAGAGTGAGAATCTATATTCTAAGGATATAATAGTAGAAGAACTGTTTAGGAAATACTATAAAATCCTGCGTGCATATGCTTATCGGTTATTGGAAGATAAACATATGGCAGAGGATTTTGTCCAGGATGTTTATTATGAATTATGGAAAAAGAAAGATAGTCTGGTGATGGAAGACGCCATAAAATCGTATCTTTTTCGTTCGCTTTATACAAAAATACTCAATTATAAAAATAGTAAGGAATATACAAGTCGGGGAGCCATGGATGATTTTACCGGAGATAAGATTGAGCAAATCTATTTGCAGTCGCACATGACAGACCAGGAAAGCGAACTCATATATAAAGAATTGCAGCGGGAGATACACAAGATCATCGATACATTACCGGAACAATGCAGAAAAGTATTTATACTTAGCCGGAAATATGAATTGAAAAATCGGGAGATTGCCGAAAAATTAGGCATATCGGTAAAAACCGTCGAGAAACATATCTCCAAAGCGTTATCGGTATTACGTTTGAACCTGAAAGACGTACATCTGATTTTATTGATTCCGTTTTTTTTATAGGAAATATTTATTTTCGATGCCGGAAGTCTGGCTTCATAATATGAATGTCCATTCGTTTTTCCATTTTTTTTGAGAGGGTAGGGTAGGGTGTTTTCTTTTTCATTTGTTATACATAAAAAGATTTTAATTGAAACGATGGAAATAGAATTGATAATTGCAAAATACCTGAATAATTCCGCTGACGAGGAGGATAAAACGACGCTGTTACGATGGTTGGAAGAAAGCGGGAATAACCGGACGGACTTCCGTCATATGTACGATCTGTGGTTATACGGTAATGCATCGTTAACAAGCGATGAAGAAATGGAGATGGCTTTATGCCGTTTTAAAAAGCGGATGTCGGGACATGTCGTTTCCATCCATTCTTTAAAATCGTATTTTGTACGTATCGCAATCTCTGTTCTGTTGCTTTTTTCAGCAGGATACATCGGGTATTTCATAAGGGATAATGCCGCTGAAACGTTAGTAACAAACAGGGTAATTACAGGCGAAAGCGGAAAAGGTAAATATGTTTTGCCTGATGGCTCTACGGTTTGGTTAAACGCAAACAGCACATTGGAATATCCGGAATTGTTTGCCGGCGAAAAACGGATCGTCCGTTTGGAGGGTGAAGCGTTGTTTGAAGTTGTTAAAGATGTCAAAAAGCCGTTTTTTGTACAATCCGGAGGCATAGAAGTGGAAGTGTCGGGTACCCGTTTTCTCGTAAATAATTATCATAATAAACCGGTGACGGAAACGATGCTGGTCAATGGCAGCGTGAAAATCGGCGGAAGTTATTTCCCGACGTCCCGGATATTACATCCCGGACAGTTGGTTACGTATAATAAAGAAACGGCCGAGTTTGACATTCGTATGGTTCATGTGGATGACTACACGAACTGGATTCATTCGGAGTTGGTGTTTGACAAAACGAATCTTGCCAATGTAGTTATTAACCTGAAAAAATGGTATGGAGTTGAAATTATAACATCTCCCGGATTGACCGAAGATTTACACATGTCGTTTACCATCCGTCGCGAATCATTAGATGAGATTCTTAAATATATGTCAATAACAGCGCCCATATCATATAAATGGAAAGGAAATAGATTATATTTATCGTCCAAAGAATAAAGAGAGAGAGTTATAATTTTAATATTAACCTTTAAAATCGACATGCCTATGTAGAAATTAGAAATCAGAAATCAGTAAAAAAAAGACAGGTGAATGCCCGAACATTCACCTGTCGGAAAAAATCTTCAATTAACAAACCATTTCTCTTTTCGGAGTAATGACAATTATTAATCAAATAATAGAGCAAAGTTATGAATAAATTAATTAGGAAAGATATAATATACTTTTTTTTACAACAAAAAAATATCCGCATTATAAGATGGATATGTTTTATAGCCGTCTTTTTTGTTTTTCAGAGCGCCGCCGGCTCTTACGCCCAACATGCCGGAATTGATCTGAATATGAGGCAATCAACCTTGAAAGAGGTCTTTAAGGAAATAGAATCACAAACAGAATTTACCTTTTTCTATAATGACGAAGCGTTGGATCTTGATCGTATTGTGGATGTGCATGCTCGTAACGAAACGGTAGAAGAAATATTGGATAAAATTCTGCTGAATTGTACTTATCGCATTGAAAATAAGAATATCCTCCTGATGCCTAAAAATAACGGTATATCTCAGGATACGCAACAGGATAAACGGCGGATAACCGGAATTGTGGTCGATGAATACGGTGCGCCGGTTGTCGGCGCCAATGTGATGGAAAAAGGCACTACAAACGGAATTACTACGGATATCGATGGTGAATTTTCGTTGTTTGTCGCTGAAAACGCCGTGCTGCAGATCTCATATATCGGATATGTCGGACAGGAAATAGGCGTGAAAAATCAGGTTCATATTCAGACGACTATGAAAGAAGACCTGCGGAAACTGGAAGAAATAATTATTATCGGTTACGGAGCCGTTAAAAGGCGTGATTTAACAGGAGCGGTATCTCAATTATCGTCAAATACGATTCAAAATCAAGCGGTATTTAAAGATCCTATACAGGCGCTGCAAGGAAAAATTGCAGGCGCGGATATCACGTTAGGGAATGCGCCCGGATCTTCTTCCCAGATATATATCAGGGGATACAATTCTTTGTATGCAAGTAATGATCCGTTGATTGTCGTGGATGATGCACCTTTTGGCGGTAAAATTGATGAAGTAAATCCTGCTGAAATCGAATCGATTGATGTGTTGAAAGATGCTTCGTCTACCGCAATTTATGGAGCGAGAGGCGCAAATGGCGTTATTATTATAACAACGAAACGGGCAAGGAAGGACAGTCGTTTAAGTATTTGTTATGATGGTTATTACGGGATATCCAAGTCATTGAAAAATTATGATATGATGAGTGGCGAAAAATATGCCGACTATAAACGTATGGCCAATTACGGCAAGACGGACAGGGAAATATTTGACGATATTCAGTTAAATGCACTCAACACCGGGCAATTCGTTGACTGGCAGGATCTGATGTTTAGCGGGACAGGGTATAAAACGGATCATAATGTAAGCATAAACCAATCTGCGGGTAAAAACAGGAACATGATTGTATTAGGCTATAATAAAGATCAAAGCATCATAGATAACATGGGATACGAACGGTTTTCCGCACGTATAAACGGGGATATGGAGTTACATTCGAATTTCACCGTCGGCTACTCTTCATTACTTGCATTAACGACACGCGATAATGGGGACAACGGAGTATGGATGTATGGCACTGTATTAGACCCGCTGACGAAAGCGTATGATGACGACGGTAAAATGTTGTTTTATAATAGCGGATGGTATCAGACCGTATTACATTCCAATCCGATGTTTGACACGAAAAAAGAAAATGTTGACAGTAAAGATAAGCGAAACAGAGTTTTATTAAGTCTGTATGCCGACTGGAAAATTGTTGACGGGCTAAAATTCCGGACAAGTTTAACGTATGATTTGTCAGGTATTGAAACTGGGCGGTATAACAGTTCGACATCGCAGGCGCGGCAACTGGCCTCTCCTTCCGCCACATATCAGAAAAATTCGGAAAAACAGTGGACTTTTACAAATATCTTTAATTACAAAAAGACGATCGGGGTACATGGCATTGATGTTTCGGCAGTTCATGATATGCAAAGTTATGAGTATGGAGTCGTAGGACTAAACGGGCAGGATATGCCTTATTTCGGGTCATGGTATAACGTAAATGAAGCGCCGGATGTGTTTACGCGAATATCATCCGTCAGGCAATGGGCGCTTCTCTCGTTTATGGGGCGTATTAACTATTCGTTTAAAGATAAATATTTGCTGACGTTGACGGGACGTTATGACGGATCGTCAAGATTGGCGGAAGGCAATAAATGGGATTTCTTTCCGTCGGTAGCCTTGGCATGGAGAATGAAAGAAGAAGACTTTTTAAAAGATGTCGGCTTTTTAACAAACCTGAAACTTCGCCTCAGTTGGGGAAATTCCGGGAATACGGCGATACCGGAGTACAGAACATTAGGCGCTTTAGGCAAATATGTCTATTATTTCGGGAAAAACGAACAGTCGGCCA
Source organism: Tannerella sp. (assembly GCA_031258835.1). Classification (GTDB taxonomy): domain Bacteria; phylum Bacteroidota; class Bacteroidia; order Bacteroidales; family Tannerellaceae; genus Tannerella. Next base: position 4,922 of record JAIRMH010000204.1, on the reverse strand, counting down.
TGGGGTATCTTCCTACCGAACTGGCGAATAACATATTGAGATGGGAAAAAACCGAAGAGCTGAACGTTGGCGTTGACTTCGGATTTATCAATAACCGGATAGGCGGTACATTAGATCTGTATCAACGTAATACGCACGAACTTTTAATGCAACGTGACCTGCCTTATTCATCCGGCTATGGTTCTACATGGCAGAATATAGGTAAAACAAGAAATACCGGTATAGAATTGACATTAAACCTTGTGCCGGTTGTTACGAAAGATTTCAAATGGACTGTAGATATAAATTTTGCATATAATAAAAACGAAATTGTAGAACTGTTTAACGGGAAAGAAGATATTCCGGGGAATAAATGGTTTATAGGCGAACCCTTTGATGTGGAACGGTTGTATAAATATACCGGCGTATGGCAGACGAATGAAGCCGATGAAGCCTCGAAATATGGAAGATCTTCCGGCGAACCGAAGATTTTGGATGTAAATAACAATTATGCGTATGATGATAGCGACCGTTTTATATACAATAAGATCCCTAAATGGACAGGAGGTCTCTCAACCGGAATCTTTTATAAGAATTTTGACTTGAACATATATCTGTATACCCGTCAGAACTATGGTCAGACGCTTCCCATGCTTACAAATGAAGCCGGATCTACACGTTATAATCATATAAATGTTGATTTCTGGACGCCTGACAATCCGACAAATGAAAGTCCTAAACCCAGAATAACAAATCCGCAAGATCTTCTGGTGCAGAGCGATTATGCCTTCCGGGATTTATCTTTTGTACGTTTAAAGAATGTAAACTTGGGGTATACATTCTCCAAGTCTGTGATACAGAAGTTTCACACAGATAAGCTAAGGGTTTATGTTATGGTAGATAATCCATACGTATGGACGAGAAACGATTATCCGGGACTTGACCCGGAAAATTGTAACGACTATTATAATCACAGGCCGTTAACGTCATTAATTTTTGGCGTTAATCTTGGTTTTTGATAATTGAATAATAAGAGAATGAAATGATGTTTTAGAATTAAACAAATAATCACATGAAAATAAAAAAAATAATATCAGCGCTCTTTTTGTCCGTCATCTTATATTCCTGCGACTTCCTGGATGAAACGGCTTATAATAAAGTAACGGTGGGTAATTTCTATACAACGAAAGACGGACTTACTGCCGGAGTAAACGGTTTATATTCATCTTTGAGGAATTTATATGTACAGGAATATTTTATTTATTTGTGTGAAGGTCCGACCGATATATGGTATAGTTTTTACGGGCCTCAACAATTTAAAGATTGGACTATCGATGCGACAAATGGCGAGGTAAACAGCTTGTGGAATAATTGTTATCAGGCAATAAATCAATGTAATTCGGTGTTGTATGCGCTCGAAAATAACAAAATAGACGATTTGGACGATGGTTTGCGGGATCGCTTTGTAGGAGAATCTTTATTTATTCGCTCCCTTTATTTTTATCATTTAGTGCAACAGTTTGGAGATATTCCAATGACTCTCAAGCCGATAAACGAGGCGGTGACAACTGCTGTGAAGACGCCGGAAGAACAGGTGTGGGAACAGATTATAAATGATTTGAAGGAGGCTTTAAATTATCTTCCCGACGAATATCCGGCTTCCGACTATGGTCGGGTTACAAAGTTGGCAACTATGCATCAATTGTCGAAAGTGTTACTGACTGTGAAAAGAAGGGATGAAGATATCCGTCAGGCGCTTGATTATGCAGAACAAGTTATAAACTCGGGAAAACATAGTCTTGTCGCTAACCACAAAGAATTGTGGGATATCACAAGGAAACATAATACGGAAGTTATATTTCCGGTGTTATATACTCAAAATACGGAATTTAACGGCAATGGAAATACTTCGCATATGTATTTCACTGCCGCATATTCGGAAGAACATCCGGGCGTGTTGCGTGTCATTGAATACGGAAGGCCGTGGAGCCGTTTGCGTTCGACCTTTTTTGCGCTGGACCTGATTGATGAAACGAAAGATAAACGGTTTGACGATTGTTTTATGTCATCATGGAATATTACTGAAAATTCTGTCGCGGAAAAACTTTTTAATCCCCATACGAAACAGGTGGAGGAAAAAGTGTGGACGAAAGGAGAGCTAGCCATGATCGCACCTAAACGGCCGTGGACGAAAGAGCAGATTGCAGACGCCTGGCCGGTATTGATATTCCTGCCGGACTCGATGAGGAGCTATATCGATCCGTCAAAAGATGTACAGTCTGTTGGAAATCCGGATGCCGAATGGCCGTCTAATACCCGTTTTATGAGCGAAAAGATGTACCCTTATATTGTAAAATGCCTGGATCCTATACGACCGGAGGTTAACTGGACTGCCGGTTCCAGGGATGTCTTTGTTTCCAGACTTGGAGAAACATATCTTTTGGCAAGCGAAGCGGCTCTGTTAAGCGGAAATATCAAAAAAGCCGCAGAATACATGAATGTCGTAAGACGCAGGGCTGCAATACCTGGGAAAGAGGCGGATATGGAAATATCTGAATCGGAAATGAATATGGATTTTATTTTAGACGAACGGGGACGGGAGTTAATGGGCGAAATGCATCGCTGGTATGACCTGAAACGTACGGGGAAATTATTCGAAAGAATGAATAATCCGAAGATAAATCCGGCTCTGGCAGGGAAATTTAAAGACTTTCACGTTCTAAGGCCAATACCAAGGAACCAGTTACTCAATGTTACAAACCCATCGGAATTTACACAGAACCCGGGTTATGGCAATTAAAGGTTAAATAATCTTTATATATAAATTATGTTTGGATTATGTTTTATATTTGACGGACGGAAGTCTTTGCGCTTCCGCCCGTCAAAATATAAAACGGAAGTCGATGATATGATGAAATAAAATAGTGTACATATGAAAGCAGATTCACAAACTAATTATTTACGAATGAAAACTACTGTAATATTTTTTGCGTTTGTTCTTTCTTCCATCTCTTCGTATGGTTGGACTGAACCCATCATGATGTATGGCGACACTTCGCGTACAGGTGCGCCTTTTTCGAAAGATCCGCATGTCGTAAAATTCAAGGGGCGTTATCTGATGTATTTCTCTATTCCGCCGATGAAAGGGGTTGAAGATTCCGGATGGAATATAGGCATTGCGGAAAGCCATAACCTGACGGACTGGCGGAAAGTCGGGGAGATAACTCCGTCCGTCGGCGTCGATTATGAGAAAAAGGGCTTGTGCGCTCCCGGGGCTTTGGTGAGGGACGGTAAAGTACACCTGTTTTATCAGACGTATGGAAACGGACGTAATGATGCTATCTGTCATGCAATGTCGGAAGATGGTATACTGTTTGAACGTAATCCTACGAATCCGATATTCAGACCCGCAGGCGACTGGAATTGCGGACGGGCTATCGACGCGGAAATATGCAGGTTTAAAGGGCGATACTATCTTTATTTTGCGACGCGCGACCCGGAGTTTAAAATACAAATGCTGGGCGTTGCCGTAGCGCCGGGAAATACGGACTTTAACCGCGAAGACTGGAAACAGGCTACGGACGCGCCTGTATTATATCCTGAATTACCATGGGAAGAAGAATGTATAGAAGGCGCTTCCATAGCGATACGGGACGGTAGGATGTATATGTTTTATGCCGGGGCATATAACAACCGGCCGCAGCAGATCGGCGTGGCTGTCAGTGACGACGGATTGGCGTGGAAAAGGTTATCCTCCGCGCCGTTTCTTCCCAATGGCAAACCGGGCGAGTGGAACGAAAGCGAATCCGGTCATCCGCATATTTTCACCGATACCGATGGGCGCACTTATCTGTTTTTCCAGGGAAATAAAGATAAAGGGCGCACTTGGTATCTGTCGCAGAAGGAAGTATTCTGGGAAAACGGCACTCCGGCGTTTAATAAATAAAGTAACCGTCTCCTCTTTAAAAAAAACGTTTTCATGCGGTAAATCTTTTACAACATCAAAAATATTTGATAATTTTGTAGTCTGTAATAACATAACGAAGATAAAGAAATATGGAGACAAAAGAAGTAAGCAAAAAATCAGCAAAACGGTTTATCATCGCGAATCCGATATACGATACGGTGTTTAAACGTTTGATGGAAAATCAAAGGATAGCGAAATTTTTTATCAGCGCCATACTCGAACAGTCGATAGAAGACTTACAGATCCTGCCGCAAGAGTTTATCTATAAACTTGATGATGCGAAGGTCTCAGGCAGGGTCGAGGACAAAGAACAGCATTTTTATGCTTTTTTCCGGTTAGATTTCATGGCCACCATTCGCGACAGCAAAGGCAACCCTCGCAAGATATTGATAGAACTCCAGAAGTCATGGGAAACGTTAGATGTGATACGTTTCCGAAAATATCTCGGAGAACAGTATAAAAGAGTGGATATCATAGACGGAAAGGAGACAGTCCTGCCGATAACAACCATCTATATACTGGGTAACAATCTCGCCGAGATAGATTGTCCATGCATTAAAGTAGGACGTACTTATACCGACATGCTCAATAAGAAACCTATAAATGCAAAGTCTAAATTTATAGAAAATCTTACCCATAACAGTTATGTCATTCAGGCAGGCAGAATCACGGATGTGCGTTACACTACAAACCTCGATAAGTTACTCAGCATCTTTGAACAGCGGTATTTTGTTAAAGAAGATTCGGTGGCGAGGAAAGAATACCCCTATCAACCGGACGATGAAGATATGACGCTTATCACCGATCTGCTGTACGAAATAGGAGCAGACCCCAAAGAACAAAAACAGATAGAAGATGAAGAAGAGGCTTTGCGTATTATTAACAACGTGAAAGATCCTCTTAAAAAAACGATAGAAGAACAAGCCAAATCACTCGAAGAAAGTAAGAAAAAACTCGAAGAAAGTAAGAAAAAACT
>JAIRMH010000187.1 GCA_031258835.1 Tannerella sp. | reverse complement strand
CGAATACGGCGTTAAGATTGAGTGTGTAGCTTTTTGTCAGTTTAAGGCGCAGACTTGCGTTCATGTCGCTCCACCGTAGGGAATCTGCGGCGAGATTATAATTCATGCTTGTCGAAAAATTGTCGACGATGCTGATTTTTCTCAATCCCGAAGGCTCGTTTTCGTCCGGTATTTTAGCTTCAATATTATTATTTAAGGTGAAAGCTATGCTACCGCTCTTGCCGCGTCCGGGTATGCCGAACAGCTGCCCTTCGAACGGTGAATAATAACCGGAAATGACATTCGGTTCGCCTATCGGCGTGGAAGGATCTGTGTAGTCGCTGATCGTATAATAATTATAATATCCGTATTTTGGATTGCCGAAATCCGGTCTTGTACTGAAAGAAATAGACGGTTCCATACGGTGGCGTATTTTATTGACAAATCTTTGCAGCGGTTTTATCGGTATAAATTCCCCGTATAATGTTGTTGAAGCGGAAACGGATGCGCTGTATTCATACAGGCGGTAAAATCCGTATACCGTATCCGAAGGCATTAATCTTCCGGTGGTCATATCGTATTCCCGGTTTACTTTGTTTGTGTACCATCGTTCCGAATAATTGATGCTGGGCGATATGTTGATATGCTCTAAAACCGTATACGTGGCGCTTATCGGAATCGTATGTTGCATACCGTTTTTCCAGTCTTTTACGAGGTTGGATTTGAAGAGCAGGTCGTCTTTTGTGTTGATATTATTCCGCAGGTAGCCCGTATAATTCATGGATATCTTTTCGTACCAACGTTCTTTGCCGATTGCATTTTTACGTTTTAGCGGATAGATGCGGCTGAGGTTCAGCGTAAGGTCGGGCAATGTGACCGATATCGACGAATCCTGCGAGCGTTGGTTGATATTCATCGTAGCCGAGATGCTGAACGGTTTGTTCGGGAATCGTTGAGTGATACTTACGCTGGAGCCTTTATTATTTTGCGATGAGGCAGGCGAGTGCATTGACGTTAAATTTTTCCGGTCAAAATTGTTTGTCGAATAATCAACGCTTGAGGAGAACGTACGGTAGGGATTCGCCTTTGGATCCTGCGAATGAGACCATCTTATTTTAAATGCGCTTGATTTGCTGTAATCGTCCATTCCTTTATCGCCGGTTATTGTTACGTTGTATGCCAGGTCTAATTTCCCCGAATATTTGTAGCGTTTTTTGTATGAACTTTGTCCTGATAATCCCCACGACCCTTTCGTATATAATTCCCCGATAAGTGCAAGGTCGAAATAATCGCTTAGTGCCAAATAGTATCCTCCGTCCCGCAGGTAAAATCCTCTTGACATCTCGTCGCCATATGTAGGCATTAATATTCCCGACGAATACGAATCGGTGAAAGGGAAGAACGCGAAAGGCAATACGATGGGAAAAAGAGGAACGTCTTCCACTACGAGGTATGCCGGGCCGGTTACGATGTCTTTGCCTGTCCTGACTTTAGCTTTTGTTAAATTAATATAAAAGTGAGGTTGCTCATGATCGCATGTTGTATATTTCCCGTTCTGCATGTTTATCGTGTTATCATCCATTTTCTTTGCCTGTTCGGAGATCACAAAACCTTCGCCTTGTTGCGTGATAAGATATTTGACGAATGCTTTCCCTGTTTTGAAATTATAGTCCATCTCCCGCATCTCAAGTTCCTGATCTCCCTCGGAAAATACTGGGAATCCAAATTCATTTCCTGACGAATCGACGCCATACGTGGCATAGAGCAGGTTGCTGTCTACTTTCATTTGCATATATTCGGCTTTAAGCCCGATATTCTGATATTTAACGTCGCCCTCGCCATATAGGTAAACAATATTTCCGGCGGTCATGACGATAGAATCCCTTGCCTGATAATCTACGGTAGCTTCGAGCAGTCCTTTTTTCTTCGGCACGGAATCCGTTAGCAGACCGGCAATCGGGTCTGTTCCGTCCGTCGGTACAGTATCGGTTATCGGCATGGCTTCGTTTGCCGGTATCGTCAGGCTGTCAAGATGAACGATGGCGCTGTCATTCAATAAACCGTTATGTAATAATGCCGCCGGGTTGTCATGTATATCAAGGCTGTCCGTTACATTCGTCGAATCTGCGGAAAACGTCGATTTTTCCGATAGAACGAGATTGTTTGCCGGAGTATGCAAAACACTATCCCGACGCATCGTTGTTGATGAATCATATCTCAAATCGGACTGATTGGCAGGCTGTTGTGTTACTTTACATCCGGCGCCGACAAGAAGTAGTATATAAAATAAAATCCGCTTCAAAACTTTATTTTTGCAAACGTTTTGGCTGCAAATGTACATGAAATTTTCCAATCACACACATACGAATAAAAATGTCCGGCAGAATTTATAGGGGAAAGTATAATAATATAACGAGTTACGAATAATTATTATCATAGAAAGAGTTTACACCAGTCATCGAAGCGTATGACCGTATCTTCGCCATACTTACTCAATGATTCCCGAATTTTCCTGATATTCTTTTCTTTATCGAGTTTTGTCTTGCTGAAAAATTTATCCGCAAAACATATCAATTGTTCTTCGGGAGAGATCGGTAAAAAATCTCTGTGCGGTAAGGGCAACTTACGATCTTCAATCATTTTAAGTGTGATACCTGTTCCCGTATGCCGTTCGCATACAAGTGCATGACGCGGATAACCTTCTTTTCTGAGCAGGTCGGCACCGAGATATCCATGACATATATATTCATAAGTTCCGTGACAGTCAATATCGGGAGCATAGCAGAACATGACGCCGATATCATGAAGCATGGCTGCTTCTTCGATAAACTTCATGTCCCACTTTCTTTCCGGGTGAGTTTTGGCGATGGCTGACGCTTTGTCGGCCACGCTTCGGCTATGTTTTATAAGTATTTGATATACATTTGATTGTGTGTCGTAATATTTTTCTATAATGGATAAAGGGTTCATATTTTTATCATTTGGAAAAGTTACTGTTACCTTGCTTTGAAGAGCGTCGGCACTCAACAGAAATTATATCGCCTTACACCAAAAATGCTTGTTCCGATGCGCACCATAGTGCTTCCTTCCTCCATGGCGATCCGATAATCGTCGCTCATGCCCATTGACAGGTCGCAGAAGACTGATCGGTCGACATTCGGCATGGATCGTATTTCGTCGAAAAGCGTCCGTAATGTTCCGAACTCATGCCTGATTTGTTCCGTGTTGTCGGTGAATGTTGCCATTCCCATGAGGCCGCAGACCTGTATGTGGGCAAATTGATTAAGGATATTGTCGGAGAAAAGGGATTTACATTCTTCGACGGAAAAACCGTGTTTGCTGTCTTCTCCGGCAATGTGCACTTCAATAAGAACGCATATGGTGCGATCGCAGTTTTTTGCCTGGCGGTCTATTTCCTGCATGAGCCTCAACGAATCAACGCTTTGTATCATCGTGACAAACGGCACAATATATTTTACTTTGTTCGTCTGCAATATACCGATAAAATGCCATTCGACGTCTTCGGGTAAAGCCGGCTGTTTGACTGTCAATTCCTGTACGCGGCTTTCTCCAAAGATGCGTTGCCCGGCATTGTAAGCCTCTTTCATCGTTTCTATAGAGTGGAATTTTGAAACGGCAACTAGTTTTACTCCTTCAGGCAATGTTGATTTGATTTTTAATATGTTCTCTTTTATACTCATGTTATTCGCTGGAACCTGTAAATTCTTCTTCCGTTTTTTTTATGGTTTTTACTTCTGCTACAAAAGGGAATATGTCTATCAGCGCAGTTTCGGTAACGGAGGCGATCACATAGTCGGCTAATGTCCCTTTCATCCCGTTGTCGACGACACTGATAGCTTCGTGTAAAGTCGATGCCTGTACTAACATCTGGATCGGAGTTTTTTTCTCAACGCCGCTTTTTTCATCTAATGTAATCATGTTTATTTTAACTTTGTAAAACATGTCTCCGTTATCATTCAGAAATGTTTCGGAATAACGGGCGCGTTTGATATCCATAACCGTAAATTCACCGCTGATATACGGGCGCATTTCTTCAATGATACGCGCTTCAGCTTCGGTAAATGACAAAGCATCGACCAGATAGGGTTCGGTTACTTTTTTTCGGATTCCATCTTCCGCTGTTTTCTCGTAATTAATTTTACATTCAAACCAATTGTGCATAATCTTTTATATTAATTCATTACATTAAAACGTCAATCGTTCAGTTAACGGTCAACGGTCAACGGTCAACGGTTAACGGTCAACGGTCAACGGTTAACGGTTAACGGTCAACGGTTAACGGTTAACGGTTAACGGTCAACGGTCAACCATCAATCAGCAATCGCCAACCGTCCAGTTAATCTCCCAGCAACCAGCAATCGCCAACCATCAACCAGCAATCGCCAACCGTCTGGTTAATCTCCCAGTCAACCAGCAATCGCTGTTTAATCGGAAATTGAAGATTTGATTAACTCCAATGCCCCCCCATCAACCTTCATTTTCGGATGAATAGAGCGCCCAAAAGTAGTGATTTTTTTGCAGTGGAGAAATATTTTTTGAAAATAATAGGCGGAAATGTATTTTTATTCTAAAACAAGCATTATCTTTGCTGCGTTTTTGAATAATTATTCATCGTTATGAAGTGAAATATGAATGTAAAAAAACAGCGTCTAACAGTAATAGAAGATATTATACGTACGGAAGTCATACGGAATCAGGATGATTTGCAGAAGTCGTTGATGGATAAAGGTTTTGAAGTGACGCAGGCAACTCTTTCGCGTGATATCAAACGTCTGAAAATCGTTAAGATACATGACAATGAAGATCGGTATGTATATGTGCTTCCGGATATGGCGATGCAGGATCCACGTTTGCCGATCGTTTTGCCGGAAAAGTCGGTATCGGCTTTACTTGGAAAATCAATTGTTGAGTTTTCCGGTAATCTTGCCGTTATAAAAACCCGTCCGGGTTATGCGATGGGAATTGCTTCGGAAATTGACAGGCATGCGCCGGAAGAGATTCTCGGGACAATAGCCGGTGATGATACGATTCTGGTTATTCCGTGCGAGAGATATACGAGAGCGCAGGTACGGGACGCTTTGGAGCGGTTCTTATCGGATTGAAAAAAAACGACGGATTTTGACCTCCCGATATTATATGAAAAGCGTGAATTTTCCAAACGGATGAAATTTTTACATGAAATTTTTACAGAGAAGAAATTCCTTTACGGGGGAGGAGTTTTTTTACAAGTGGAGAGATTGACAATTTTGAAGTGATAGTTGGATATTTGTATTTTAACAGAACGCAAATTAGATGAAAAAAGAAAAAGACATGAATGTTTTTGATATAGATGTCATGGTAGCGGACGAAAGTCACGAGAAGTATATTGATATGATACTCGAAACAATAGAAGCGGCGGCGAAAGTGCGAGGAACGGGAATTGCCAAGCGATCACACGAATATGTTGCGCAGAAAATGCGTGAAGGTAAAGTTGTGATAGCGCTGGCAGGCGATGAATTTGCCGGCTTCAGTTATATCGAGTCGTGGGGAAACAAACAGTATGTTGCTACTTCAGGACTTATCGTCGCCGACAAATTCCGTAATCACGGGCTTGCCCGGCGGATCAAACATGCGGCTTTTCAATTGGCGCGTCTGCGTTGGCCGAAGGCAAAACTTTTCAGCCTGACGTCCGGTAGTGCGGTGATGAAGATGAATACCGAGCTAGGATATTTCCCTGTTACATTTGCCGATCTTACGGATGACGAGTCGTTCTGGCGCGGCTGCAATGGTTGCGTGAATCACGATGTGCTTATGCGTACGCAACGACGCTATTGCATTTGTACGGCTATGCTTTTCGATCCGGAAGACGAACGTTGTCTTTTGCTCGAGAAATTATGTAACACATATACTAAAAAGGAGATTTTACGTAAAACAAATAGAAGACCGGAGAAAACTCCGGCGTGAAGATGAAGTTTATAATAATTCAATGATATAATAAAAATGGAAAACAACAGTAACAACGAAAAGAAAAAAGTAGTCGTGGCTTTCAGCGGAGGCCTTGATACGTCGTTCACGGTTATGTATCTGGCGAAAGAGAAAGGATATGAAGTTTATGCCGCTTGCGCTAATACCGGCGGATTCAGCGAGGAGCAACTTAAAACGAATGAGGAAAACGCATATAAGCTTGGCGCTAAAGAATATGTCACGATCGACGTGATGAAAGAATATTATGAGAAGAGTCTTAAATATATGATTTATGGAAATGTCCTGCGTAACGGGACTTATCCCGTGTCGGTTTCGTCTGAAAGGATCTTTCAGGGGATTGCTATTGCACGTTATGCCAAAGAGGTTGGCGCCGATGCAATAGCGCATGGTTCTACCGGTGCGGGTAATGATCAGGTTCGTTTCGACATGACTTTTCTTGTGATGGCGCCGGAAATGGAGATTATCACGCTTACACGCGACATGACCCTTACACGTCAATATGAGATTGATTATCTTAACAAGCACGGATTCAAAGCCGATTTTGCCAAACTTAAATATTCTTATAATGTAGGGATCTGGGGCACTTCTATTTGTGGAGGCGAAATACTTGATTCGGCACAGGGGCTTCCCGAAAGTGCATATCTAAAGAAAGTGGAAAAAAAAGGAAGTGAACAATTGCGTATAACGTTCAAGAAAGGCGAGATACATGCGGTCAACGGCAAAGTATACAGGGATAGAATAAAAGCTATTCAGGCCGTGGAGGTGATAGGTGCAGCTTATGGAATAGGCCGTGACATGCACGTAGGCGATACGATTGTCGGCATCAAAGGGCGAGTGGGTTTCGAAGCGGCAGCGCCTGTGCTGATCATCGGGGCGCACCGTTTCCTGGAAAAATATACGTTGAGCAAATGGCAGCAATACTGGAAAGACCAGGTGGCAAACTGGTATGGTATGTTTCTTCATGAGAGCCAGTATCTGGAGCCTGTTATGCGCGATATTGAAGCGATGCTGGCAAAGAGTCAGCGGAATGTTAACGGAACGGTCATACTTGAATTGCGTCCTCAGTCGTTCTCGACCATCGGCGTTGAATCGAAAGATGACCTTGTCAAAACGAAATTCGGCGAATATGGCGAAACACAGAAAGGCTGGACAGCCGACGATGCGAAGGGATTTATCAAGGTGACATCGACACCGTTACGTGTTTATTATTCAAATCATAAAGACGAATTATGATTAAAGTTGGAATAATCGGAGGCGCCGGATATACTGCCGGCGAACTTATACGTCTGCTGATAAACCATCCCGATGTGGAAATGGTGTTTGTAAACAGCTCAAGTAATGCAGGGAATAGACTTTCCGACGTGCATGGAGGTTTGTATGGCGAGACGGATATGATGTTCACGAGTAACCTCCCGCTCGATGAGGTTGATTTGCTATTTTTCTGTACCGCACACGGCGATACACGGAAATTCCTTGAATCACATCCTGTACCCGAACCACTGAAAATAATCGACATGAGTCAGGATTATCGCATCGCTTCACCGTCGCATGAGTTTATTTACGGATTGCCGGAACTAAACAGGCGCGCTATCTGTAAATCGAAATATGTAGCTAATCCGGGATGTTTTGCCACCGGCATACAACTCGCTTTATTGCCGCTTGCCAAACATCTGATGATTAACCATGCCGTTCATGCGAATGCCATAACCGGTTCTACGGGCGCAGGTGTGAAACCGTCGGAAACATCGCATTTCAGTTGGAGGAATAATAATATATCAATATATAAGCCATTTACTCATCAGCATCTGGCGGAGATACGCCAGAGCCTTGCGCAACTGCAGAAAAGTTTCAATGCCTCAATAAATTTTATTCCTGTACGTGGAGATTTCGCGCGTGGTATTTTTGCGACGGTATATATGGACTGCAAAATAGAACTGAATGAGATAAGGAGGATTTACCAAGAATACTATGATGATCATTCATTTACATTTGTAGTGGACAAAAACCCGGACTTGAAACAGGTTGTCAATACGAATAAATGTTTGCTTCATCTACAGAAAGTTGAAGGTAAACTGCTGATCGTGTCCGTTATTGACAATTTGTTGAAAGGAGCCAGCGGACAAGCCGTTCATAACATGAATCTGCTATTTAACCTCGAAGAAACAGTAGGACTGCATCTTAAGCCGTCTGCATTTTAAAATTCAAAATTCAAAATTCAAAATTATAATTATGAAACTGTTTGATGTATACCCGCTTTTTAATATAGAGATTGTAAAAGGAAGAGGCTGTCATGTATGGGATAAGGACGGGATTGCGTATCTTGACCTGTACGGCGGGCATGCCGTGATTTCTGTCGGACATAGTCATCCGGATTATGTGAAAGCAATAACGGAACAATTACAGAATCTGGGTTTTTATTCCAATTCCGTGATTAACAGCATGCAGCAAACGCTTGCGGATAAATTAGGGAAGGCTTGCGGATATGATGATTATTCGCTTTTCCTTGTGAACAGCGGAGCAGAAGCAAATGAAAATGCAATGAAGTTGGCATCGTTCCACAACGGAAAAAAACGTATCGTATCATTCCGTCACTCTTTTCACGGCCGTACGTCGGCTGCCGTACGGGTCACGGACAATCCTAAAATCATCGCTCCGGTAAACGAGATGTTGCCGGTCACTTATGTTCTGATGAACGACGCGGACGTCGTTGAAGCGGAACTGAAAAAAGGCGATGTCTCATCGGTCATCATAGAAGGGATACAGGGAGTAGGAGGTATCCAAATGCCGGACGATGGCTTTCTCCGGAATCTGCGCGAATTATGTACGAAATATGAAGTAGTCCTCATTTTTGATGAGATACAATCCGGTTATGGTCGGAGCGGGAAGTTTTTTGCTCATCAATATGCCGGCATACGTCCGGATATCATAACCGTAGCCAAAGGGATAGCAAACGGGTTCCCAATGAGCGGAATGCTCATAAGCCCTGCGTTCACACCTGTTTACGGCATGTTAGGAACAACATTCGGCGGCAATCATTTGGCATGTGCCGCTGCTATTTCCGTGTTGGATATCATGGAAAAAGAAAATCTTGTGGAGAATACCCGGGCGATAGGCGATTATCTGCTTAGCGAACTGAAAGCCATACCCTACGACGGAATAAAAGAAGTTCGTGGACGCGGCTTAATGATCGGCATCGAATTTAACGAATCGATAAAAGAAGCGCGCACCAGATTGTTATTCGAAGAAAAAGTATTTACCGGAGTAGCCGGAACAAACACAATCCGCTTGTTGCCCCCATTGTGCCTGTCTCGTCCGGAAGTCGAAGATTTCCTGTGTAGATTCAGGAAAGTTCTCTCAATATAGCTGGGAATATTTTGCAAATACAAAATATTATTCTACCTTTGCCCCGCTTTTATAATGGCGAGATAGCTCAGTCGGTTAGAGCGCATGATTCATAATCATGAGGTCCGGGGATCATAGCCCCGTCTCGCTACTTGGAAGCGAGGGGTTTATGGTAGAAAGTAAGCCTCTCTGTTTTTTATTTGCACACAATTTGCACACAGATTTCATGAGTTTTCTCATTCTATTCGGACAATTCATTACTCGCCGATCATTTTATCCTAATAACCTGTTTATCTCATTTTTCCACTCAT